>JAKUOE010000008.1 GCA_022449845.1 Candidatus Thalassarchaeum sp. | reverse complement strand
GAAGGCTGTAATTCCACTGGCGGATACACTCTGCCATGCGCCACCATCAAGGGATGCTTCAAGAGTGTAAGAGCCGCTTGAAGAAGAGAATTGCATCTGGGTGATTGGGCGATGTGAGGTGAACAGTGGAGATGTGGCAGAAGCCCCGTTTGAACCACTAATCTGACCATTGTTCCAATTCATGCCTGACAGCGACCAACCTGCGTCCGTGGGATTGGAAGAGAACGAGGTTCCATAGCGATGATTCATGTGGATCTGATGAACGATAGGAGTGGATGCGCCCCCTCTGGCATCGAAGTAGAGCATCAGGCGGAGGCTCGGATGCTTCTCGGGGTCGATGGAGCCGAGATCGACCCATGTGGGGTCCAAGTTTGAGTAGCCAGGAATGGGAGTCTTTGACACGCCATCGAGTACTGAGAGAGTCAAATCCGCACCATTCGGAATCGTGGCATCAATCGAGGTGATTCCATAGCGTGCACCCTCCGTGCCGTGAGCGCCAGTCATTCCTGGACCAAAGCGAGCGCTCGTCCAGTTGGCTTCCTCACCACCACCTGATCCACCGACCGGCTCAAGACTGACATCGTCCAAATTCCATCCCGTATATGTGACAGAACTGTCGGTTCGACCCAGTTTAAATCGGATTTGGAAGTTTGAATTGCCGTTGACGTAAGTCGAAACGTCGTGTGTCGATTGGCTGAATGATGAAGGATTGGTCGAGTAGGAATTCCAATCCCAGACTGTGATCCATGACCCTTGATTGTTCTTCACATGAACCTGGGCATCATCGTAGTAGTATGATTCAATCCCGAGTCTCTTCCAGTACTTCAGGTGCCACGTTCCGCTGCAACCTCCACAATCGATAACAGGAGAGGTAGCGAAATATCCAGACGAGGGGATATTGTTTGGATAATTTCCATTGTAGGTGTATATCGCCTTGGAACCTCCGTGAACGCCACCGGATTGACCCAGTGTTGAGTCAAAGCCCCAGTACCAACCAGTTCCTAAACTCCAGCCCTGAGGTGCATTCGAGGGGCCACTCTCAAAGTCCCATTCCCACATTTTAGGTAACAATTGCAACCCTTCTGATTGATTGACATTGACACGATCCAACAGCGCCCCTGATGCATTCCAATCGGATTCTCCCGACCAAGTGAAGCCGTCACTGTAAGCCAATGCATCAGGTGAAAGCGAGAGGTCAATCGATTCGACAGTGTGTCCTACAGGAATCTCGGCCTTGAGTCCGGATGAACTCCCATCAGCTGAATTTATTGAGATGGATGTGGGCTCGTTCAGGCCGACATCAAGTACGGAAAAATCGTCAGAAAGTTCCGAATCTGGGGCTGAAACGAAGAATGACAGGCTCATCCCCAACATCAACCATGTCAGGAACAGCGGCACTGCCCAAGGCATACGCTGGGTACGCATGCCGGCTGCACTCTACTGGAAGTGTTTGAATGCATCGCCGCCCCGTAAGGGGCGATTTTCGTTTGTGGACAGTGCGAAAGGATATGCCCTTTATCGGATGAGGCACGGGCAATGGGCCAATTCACATCGGAGGAGAAGGAGGCAATGAAGGCCGAGGCTGGAATTGCTGCATGTGCCTTTGTCGAGAATGGGATGAGAATCGGAATTGGGACGGGTTCGACTGTCAAATACACCATCTTAGAACTCGGACGAAGGATCCGTGAAGAGGGGTTGGAAATCTCTGGAATCCCAACATCTGATGCAACGGAGTCATTGTCTATAGAGCAAGGTATTCCGATGCTTGAATGGTCCGATTGTGAACACTTGGATTTGGTGATTGATGGGGCAGACGAATTCGATTCTGAACTTCATCTCATCAAGGGTGGAGGTGGAGCCCTGTTGCGTGAGAAGATTGTCGCCGAATCAAGCGGAGGGATGATTGTGGTCGCTGATGCGAGCAAACGCGTCGAGGTTCTTGGTGAATTTCCTCTCCCCATTGAAGTCAATCCGTATGGATGGGAACAAACGAAACGGCGAATTGAGGCGATCTGTGGAGGGGTTGTGAATCGGAGAGGTCCGGATTACCTCACCGACAATGGAAACCCGATTCTAGATGCTCACTTTGGTCCGACCATCGAGGATCCAGTCAAGATGGAGGCAGATCTCAGGGCCATCTCAGGCGTGGTCGAAGTCGGGTTATTCACTGATACTGCAGATGTAGTTGTTCTCGCCGCTCCCGGCGGTTGTGAATTGATTCGCAAGCCCACTGCGCGGCTGTGACACATCTTGCAAGCGCTATCCTCATAGAGGGCTGGTCGGTGGACGGTGTGGGCGCTTAGCTTAGCTAGGTAGAGCGACGGGCTCTTAACCCGTAGGCCAGGGGTTCGAACCCCCTAGCGCCCGCCTACATTCGATGGAGGACAGACTGCACCCAATCAGTCATCCACACCGGAGGCATTGAAATGGAGAGTCATTCTCGACCCGCTAGGCGGGTCGTTCATGCAGAAGGACATCTTCATCGGTGACGTTCAATCCGGTGGACACGATGGTCAACGGATTGAATTGAAGGGATGGGTCAATCGAGCCAGAGGTTCAAACAAAATCTGGTTCATCGTTCTGCGAGACAGTACCGGTCGAATTCAATGCGTTGCGAAACGCGAAGACATCGGTGATGAATCATTTGAAGCGCTGAAGGGTGCGTTGATTGAGACGAGTGTAGTCATCTCAGGGACTGTGAATGTCGATGAGCGAAGCGAGGGTGGGCATGAACTCATCATTGATTCAGCAACCATCATTGGGCCAGTCAATCCAGACAATCCATTTCCAATCACTGAGAGCGCCATGGCCAACGCCGACGGAGGTGAGACAGAATTCCTGCTCGACAATCGCCACCTGTACCTTCGAACTGCCCGCATGACACACATGCTCAAGATTCGCAGTTCCGTGTTTGGAGCCATTCACAATTACTTCCGTGACCGGGACTTCACGGAATATCAGGCCCCCAATTTCGTCGCCGGTGCTGTCGAAGGTGGATCGACCCTGTTTGAGGTCCCATACTTCGGCCGCAAGGCATACTTGACACAATCATGGCAACTGTATGCTGAAGCGGCAATGCCTGCTCTTGAACGACTGTACACAATCGCGCCTTCGTTCCGCGCCGAGAAGAGTCGGACCCGGCGACATCTGACGGAATTTTGGCACGCCGAGATGGAGATTGCCTGGGCTGGAAATGACGATGTTATGGTCCATGGCGAAGGGGTGGTCCGACATATTGCCCGAACTTTACTGGATGAGCGTTCAGACGAATTGGAATCATTGGGTCGCGATTTAGACCTCGTCGCGAATTATGCTGACAACCCATATCCCCGTATGCGCTATGATGAGGCCGTGGAAACACTCCAAGGAATGGGTGTCAAAATCGAATGGGGTCAGGATCTCGATTACTCAAAGGAGAAGGTGTTGACCCAAGATTTCGATGTTCCCCACTTTCTCACTCACTATCCTCGAATCGCCAAACCGTTCTATCACCGACCTGACCCTGATGATCCGAAGTATGTGCTGTGCCACGATTTGCTCGCCCCTGAGGGGTACGGAGAAATCATCGGCGGTGGCGAGCGGACCTGGTCGGAACAGGAGATTCTCGAAAGAATAGAAGAAGAAGGGACACCCAGAGAGCCGTACGAATTCTACATCGATGTGAGGAAATATGGAGGTGTCCCACACGGTGGATTTGGCCTCGGTGTTGATCGAGTTTGCAGTTGGTTGGCTGGCGCTGAACATATTCGGGAAGTCATTCCGTTCCCACGCGACAGTCGTCGAGTGACTCCGTGAGGGCCTCGTATGTGGGTGCAGATTGCCATCACGGCATTGATTGTGATGCTTTTGCTTCTGGTCAGGCAGAGATGGAAGGTCTCAGCAGAATGGTTGAGAATGGAGAGGGAATTGTCCGAAGAAGATTACCAAATTTGGAACACCGAGAAACTCGGAGAGGCCGAGGATTGGTCAGAACGATGGAAAAGCGTTGAAGCAGGGTTCCTGTTCATTTTGAGCGCCATGTTGTTGGGTTTGTGGTTCCTCATTTGAATGGGGCACGATTTGGCATTCGATTGACCTGTTTTCCAAGCACATACAGAATCAGACTTGTGGTCAATGAGAACACACCGATCAAGGTGGCTGCGAATGCAGCGAGAGCGACGCCCAATGAAACGCTATCGTGTGGGCCACCGAAATTAATCAGTTCATTGGCCATTTCAAATCCTACCCAGAAGAAGGCGATGCCCGGGACTCCGAACAGAATCAGGGGATGTTTACTTTCCAACATCCAGTAGAAGAATTGGGCGAAACGACTGGCGCTCGCCAAAGATTCCCGTTGTGGTGGGCCGGATGGAAGGTCTAGTTCGACAACGCGGACATCCAGTGCATCATCTAAATCGGAAGGAACTGAATCGGGAGATTGTTGGGAAACTGCAGTCAATCCCGAGTATGAACAATATGCAAATTGAATATCCGCATCCGCATAGGTGTATGTGTCAGAATCAATAGGGGCATCGGGGCGATTTTCAGAAACACGTTGATTCTTCGTTCGATGCTTGAAGGCGATGAACACATCATGGCCTTGTCGTGAAAGGCCGACGGTTCTGGCCATGTCAGACAACTTCCAGTCATCATCGAGTGAAATCATCACCGTTCGCTCCTCGTCCTCTGCAGATGTAACAAGTGCCAACGCAATGGATGGGGCATCCGTATGCCCATCGTGCGCGATGACATCAGCTCCGGCCTCGATGGCGAGTACGGTCGTTTCAGGATTATTATCGAGGTTCAGAATTGTCACACGATCTGCGAAATCGAGTGCACGAACCACGGCTGATGCGATTCGTAACGCTTGGTCACGAACCACGAGGACAATCCTCATCGATACCCGTTTCAGCCTCGTGTCGATGAATGATTCGGTCAAACCGTGCCTTGAAGGACCTGTCTCACAGCGGAGAGGATATGCGCGTGGTCGTCGTCATGCCTGCGCGAAATGAAGAACGATTCATCGCGCATAGCATTTCGAGTATTCCTGAAACCGTCGATTGGATTATCGTCGTCGATGATGGCTCCACGGATCGAACGAAGCAGAATGCAAAGAAGGCTCTCGGAAATCGAGGAGAATTGATTTCGACTGAGGGTTTAGGTGTCGGAGGAGCAATTGAAATCGGAAGCAAGCATTCACTTACTCAATATGGAAATGATTGTGTTGTTGTCGTAATGGCTGGTGATGGGCAAATGGACCCAATCGACCTACCCACTCTCATTCAACCAGTGATTGATGGGCAGGCTGACCATGTCAAAGGGAATCGGTGGTTACATGCAGATGGGCCGAAGGGGATGCCGTGGATTCGACGTATGGGGCCCTGGTGGTTATCGAGATTGACGTCTCTTGCTTCTGGTGTTCGACTCCGGGATTCTCAATGTGGATATACGGCAACATCTGGAGAGATGTTGGAATCATGGGATTGGACACGCACATGGCAGGGATACGGATATCCAAATTGGTGGCTGATGGAAGCAGGACGTAGGGGTTTTCGAATTGAAGAAGTTGCCGTTAGATCCGTCTATGGGAATGAGAAATCGGGAATTCAAATCCCTCGGTTCTTCGGGAGTGTAAGTTGGATGCTGTGGAAAGGAATCTGGCGGCGAGGAATCGATTGGTACGTCCTCGGGAAAGAAACGAATCCGGTGCTCAAATTTGCAGCGACATCGCTGTGGTTCGGGGGTTGGATTGCACTCCTACTCTCCATTCAACAGCCAGTACTGCTAATCGCTACACCGATTGCTTTCATGATTCTCGCTGGATTGGATTACAAGGAATCAAAACGAAGAAGGGGGTACGTAACAGCATGAGTGCGCAAGAAGAGGTGCGCTCGATGTGGCGCTGGGTATTCAGTTCAGCCTTCTTGGCCAGCATGTGTTGCTTTCCAAGCGTCCTTTTGGTCGGACTTGGATTGATGACCGTAAGTGCAGGTGATGCGTTGTCCAATGACCTCTACTTCGGACCCGCACGTTGGGTTCTGTATGGTTTGACGATTCTATTGCTGTCAATAGGTTTGTACCGTCACTTCCGGTCACACGGAATCTGTACCCTTGATCAAGCCAAACGGGAACGGCGAAAGATTGCAAACACCGCAATTCTCGTTTTCATCACAACATTCGCAATTTACCTATTCTGGAATTATGTGATTTTGGAACTGTTGGGGATTGCGGTTGGATTGCCCTGGGAAGAATCGGCATTTTGGAGATGAATGAATGATTCGGGAGACGATTTGGCATACATCGGCCAGTCCTTTTGAGATCCATCACATCCTGACCGGTTTGGAAAAATGTCCTGAAACTATGATTGAGACTGAATTGTTTCTTCCGCAAGGCGAAGGGCCGTTTGGATGTGTGGTTGCCCTTCACGGCAGCAAAGGTTGGGCAAATCATCATCAAGATCACATCGATGGTTGGCTCGATGCAGGGCTCGCAGTTTGCAAGGTAAATTCATTCACTTCAAGGGAAATTGATTCGACAGTTGACGATCAACTCTCTGTAACTCATGCAATGATGCTTGTTGACGCCTTTATCACACGTTCTGCGTTGGCACAAGATCCTAGGATTGACAAGATTGCAATTGCAGGCTGGAGCCTTGGTGGAACTGTTTCTCTGTACTCCGCATGGTCTCCGATCATCGAAATCCTCGGGGCGCCATTTGATGCTCATTTGCCATTCTATCCAGCTGCTCACATTCGCCCAGATATCCAAAAATGGTCAGACTCACCAATTTTGATTCTGCATGGAGATGCTGATGATTGGACACCTCTTCATCTAGTTGAAGCATTAATGCCTCAACTTCCTGATGCTACTTTGCAGGTTTATCCAGGGGCGCACCACTCCTTTGACAGTGAGAAAGAATTGACTTTGCTTCCCAAGGCAGTTCGCTTGAGGAAGCGAACGGCTAGAATAGACAAGAATGGATACATGTCAGGTGAATTATTTCTTGGTATTCGATGGCCGCTGAACGAGCGCTGGCAGCGTAGATGGGTCATCCGAATTTTGCGAAACAGAGGGGCGCATGTGGAGGGGAATCCCGCTGCCCGTGCTGATTCCCTAGAACGAGCGAAGCAATTTCTCATCGATACAATCGGAGATTAAGTGGACCCGCTCGGATTTGAACCGAGGTCTGATGCTCCCAAAGCATCGAGCATAGCCAAGCTAACCCACGGGTCCAGTAATGCTGGCGCGTCACTCAAATGTCATGAACATTCTCATGTGCGTTTCCAACGATTTGAATCGACTCTAATCAGTTCACCCTCGGCGGATGCCGTCTCAGCGAATGCTTCAGCGTCGATGGAGGAATTCAACGCACTCAGAGCCTTCTTTAGCGATTCTAGGGTGATGAATCCGTCGTCATCGGTGGCCTTGGAAAGAATGGTGTTACCATCGACTGGGACAGAGGACGATGCTGAGGGTGAAGGTGCCTCCTTCTGCATCCAATCTTTCAACTGCTCTCGAATCTCAGGGGGTACGTTCCCAAGAGCCACTACATCGCTTGCTTCATTGGCGCTCATGTGCCTAGAGAGTAATTTGGATTGAGAGTGGTTACAGTGAGGGCAACGCTTGTCGGTTGCAGTTCGGGGCTTGCCGAAAGTTCGTTCACACGATTGGCACAGCAGTACGAGCCAAGCCGGTTCCATGGGTTGACTCAGAATACGGCGGTTGTTGAAGACTGCGTTAGAAGCCGAAGTCGCTGGTCCCACTTCCACTCATGCCGCTAGGACCTCCAAGGCTACCACCGATACTAGAAACACCAAGATTTCGTGATCGTGTAGGACCACCTGAACCACCAATATTGAGACTGTTGGGTAGAATTAACGCAGCCAAAACGACGCCGTGGAATCCCTCCTGTGCCTCAATTTCATCAACGGCGCATTCAAACAATGCCTTCCCAGAGTCATCCTTTCGCAATTCCAAATCACGATTACCAAGTTTTCGCTGGAGATTACGACGGAGTTCGGCCTCACATTCTTCCATCGAACCTGGATGAGATAAGGTGGAGACGATGGCACATTCATCCCCCTCAGGGGTCGTACACAATGCCCATGCAGCACCTGCAGATGCAATGCCTGAACTGTGTACTGTGGCCTTGGACAAATGGCACTCAACCAGTGTACCCATCGGCAAATCTTGCGGTGAATCGGGTTCAAATCCTATGGGCAACATCGCACCTTCCCCACGAATTAAGCGCGCGTCCCCAAGACCCAATTCAACCAAGGCCTGGTCCATTGCGTGTTCTTCGTTCTATACAAAGGGCGCAACGGCAGTCATCAGACAACCCGACAGTGAGCCTCCTCTCGGAGCTGTGGACTTGCGTCGATCACGAGAGCCAGAGGTAGGTCCGATGTTGAAGTCCATGTCGCCCGGAGGAGCGTTCAGTTCATCAAAGGCAGGGTAGACGGAGTTGCATGGCGAATCCTCGGGCCAAGGTTCTCGGCATGGCGTTTGCCATGCTTGCATTGGCCTCAGGTGTGATGATTGTTGAAGAGGGGATGGTGGGAGCCAATACGTGGGCCCTGTTGGCGCTATCTGGCGTTTTCGCAGCTGCTGCGGTGATGGCATTCATACAGAATGACGAAGAAATGGCGCATCCCGGTGGTGATGTGAATCAATCCATTCACGAACAAAATACAGAGGCGCAGACACTACCCGATCCCGCCGAGGCAGGATTCGATGTGCCCGTCGTCTAAATCAGACGGAGAGTTTCCAAATTCTTGGGTGCGAATGTTCGAATTCGATATGTGCTAGCAAGATCTTTGCGGAATTCAGCACAGGTGTGAGAGTCACCATGGTGACAGATGATGGGTCGAGGGTTCGGATTCATCGCCTTGACATAATCCATCAATTGTCGGCGATCGCTGTGCCCACTGAAACCATCGATTGTGACAACGTCGCAGCCGATTGGAACCATACGGGTCTGGCCACCATCATTGATTGGGACCTCGGCGAATCCCTTCTGCAATCGGCGCCCGAGCGTTCCATCGGCCTGATAACCCACGAAGCACAAGGTGTGATTCGGTTCGGGTGCCCAGTTCTTGAAGTACTCAACGATGGGGCCACCCGTCATCATCCCTGATGTTGCCAGAACAATACACGGACTGGGGTCGAGGAGGATGCTTTCACGCTGCTCTTGACCATCGACCTTGCGGAACCATGTGGAATTGAAGGGGTTTTCATCACCGCCCTTGAGGACCTTCTTTCTGAGATCTCGATTGAGAGACTCAGGATGGCTCGCGTGAATCGCGGTCGCTTCAGTAATCATCCCGTCAAGCCAGACAGTGACAGGATCACAATCTCCAGATTTGAATAACTGGTCGATGGCAATCATCACCTCTTGAGAACGGCCGACTGCAAATACTGGACAGAATATCTTGCCTTTTCGTGCCAGTGCTCTTTGAATCAAATCCTGTAATTCCTGAGTGGCTTCTTGCCTTGTCGGTTGGAAATCCTTGGCACCACCATATGTCGACTCTATAATCAGTGTCTCTACACGAGGGAAGCGGACGGCTGCGGCATCATATAGCCATGATTTCTCATACTTGATATCACCACTGAAGACAATGTTGTGTTTACCTTCCCCAATATGCATGTGGAGGGAAGATGAACCTAGGATATGGCCGGCATTGTACATCGTCAGTTTGATGTCTGGGGCAATATCGATGGTTTTTCCCCATTCGACGTCAACAATGTGCTTGATCATCTCCTGAACATCACCGAGTCCGTAGGGTGGAGGATTGCCTTCTGCTGCCGCGACCTTGATGTAATCGCTCTGGAGGAGGACCATGAGATCACGCGTTGGAGGCGTACAATAGATTGGACCGCGATATCCATACTTGTACATCACAGGTAACTGGCCAATATGATCAATATGTGCATGTGTAATTACGATGGCATCCAAATTGTCTAAGGGAAGTAGTTCGGGGGCGTTGAAGTAAGGCGCAATCTCGCTGAGATTATTGGTCGGTTTGGCTCCCACATCGACGACGACCTTCGATTCGTTGGTGGTCACCAAATGCATGGCTCGACCAACCTCACGATAAGAGCCGAGAGCAGTCAGACGACACCAGGGCTCGCCTGAGCGCTGTGGTCGGTAAATTCGGGTACCAAATTTTCGAAGTAAGGCCTTACGGTCATCCGCATTCTCCTGACGGTATTTTCGGATATTGTGCATGGTTCTGCTCTCGACGGCAGCATATCGCTCCGTTCGAATAATCCAGCCAATTTCGTCACGGATTCCGCGAACGGTCGACCCTTTTGGCCCAACCGCGCCACCCGGATCATCGCAGCCCATCGTACACTCGCTAATCGCACCATCGAAATAGACGCGTTTCAGGCCTGCTTCTTCGGGAAGCATCTCGATAATCTTGGCTTCTGCAGACTTGGCATCCATCATGATTTCTGGTGAGGGGCGAATTTCGATTCGACGTTTGATTGCCTTGGCTATCTTGCTCGCCAAACTGTCTTGGCCAGAAAACGTCTCGGGTTCAGCCGTAATGATGGCAATGCTCGCAGCTTCAAGGTCCACTTCGTATTTCGTGCCCGAAGGCACCATACTCTCTATCTTCTTCTTCACTTGTTGGAATGTAAGACGCATGTCTCAACCTCCTTTCGGCCCGGTTCACACTCATCACGAGCCCATCCACAGGACGGGTCGAGGACGGCGCGTGCGCCGGGAATTGGATTAGCACTGTTTGAGGAGTGCTTCGAGTTCGGTTTCGTCGAGTAGGCGAAAACCATTCTTCTGGGTAATGACGGAAAGATCCATGCCATTGCCGCTCGCCGCGTCGCGCTGTGCGCTTGCAAGAAGGGCTTTGGCAGCAACCTTGAGGGCCTCTTTCTCATTCATGCCGGATTTGTATTGATCTTCCAATACACCGTACATGTACGGGGAACCTGAGCCGGTCGCACAATATTCATCGGGAATCGAACCACCCGCGGAGTCAATCGAATAGACACTGCCGCCTGTATCATCGACACCGGCAATCAGCAACTGGACCCAGTGGGGTCGACCACCGAGAATGTTGGCGGTCATTGTGGCAGCGCCCTTCACAGTCATCTGCTTGCCTCTCTTGAGTTCGAATAGGCTCATTTCTGCAGCGAGTGTGCGAGAAAGAGATTGGGCGTGACCGACAAGTCCGGCGGTTGTCAACGCGAGATTGTCCGCGATCCGGAACAACTTCTGAACGCTCTTATTGGCCACGAAATGGCCCATTGTAGCCCGATGGTCTGCACCGACGACAACACCGCCGTCGAAACAAATCCCTACTGTACTCGTACCAGTCTTTACTGCAGTCATTTCCGCATCCATATCAATATCCTCCAAGAATCGAGCAGGGGCGCTCGGGGATGATGCTGCCAGAAGAGGGGCCCTTTTGAATCCCTCGTCTGAAGCCCCCTTGGTCGCACCTCGGACCGGCTGTGGTCGCGACGGTTCTTGAACCTATGAAGTCAAATGGGTCCGAGGATTGAAGGATTGTCACCTTTCAGGGGTACCCATGGAGGAAGGAGAGGCGCCTAGGTGGATGGATATGCCATCGATTGCAGAATCACAACCTGAACCGGTTGCTCCTGCCCAGTCGTATCACGATTTGGAGCAATTATACCCCGATGCGCCCGTCCCATCAATGCGTGGTGAAGCCATCATTCATCGAGCCGTCCTCCAAGATTCATCGGGAATCGAAACGCTGTTTGATTGGGTGGCTGCTGGAGACATCGCCATTGTTGAATTGAAGCGGCTCATCAACCGAGAGGTAGAGTTTGCGAATTGTGTCTCAAGGTTGCAGGAATTGATTGAAACCGATCTCGGTGGGGCTCTGGTCCAAGTAGGGGATGATCGACTCATCCTACTCCCTTCTGGATTCGCGGCCGTCAGGGGCGTCGATGACGAAGTGTTCGCACCAGACACATAGGTTCAAACCGCAAGAGGGGGATATGGATTCATGGAGAGCAAAATCGATGTTTCCTGTGTCATATGCGGGTTCGATGAAGGGCTTTCTATGCTGGCACATACTGAGGAAATCGCCTATTTCGGTGAACATACACAGGTTACACTGACTTGCCCTGGCTGTGGATGGCGTCAAACAGACTTCATTCCGGCCGAGGCCAGAGAAGGCTCCTGCCAAACCTATCGAATCGATGCTGTAGAGGATTTGCAAATTCGTGTAATTCGAGGGTCAGCGTGCACGGTTCGCCTCGTAGAGTTGGATTTGGAGGTTCGACCCGGGTCTCATTCGACCGGATATGTGTCGAACATCGAAGGCGTGCTCAATCGATTCCAGGAAGTGGTCGATATGGTCGGACGACAAGCCGCCACCGAAGGAAATGAAGATGCCATTTCGGAATTGACGCAGATCACTGAAGCCATGTTACTGATTCGCAGTGGTCAAACCGGGGCAACGTTGGAGTTTCTGGACCCGCATGGCCATTCGATGATTCTCACAGATGATGTCGAAACCCGCCCTCTCACTGAGGAGGAGAGGGACGACCTACCGGTGGGTCCAGCAGCCGGACTGATGGAAGCTGGCGCATCGTTGTCTCGCTCGGGCACGGGAACAGAATAAAGCGCCCTCGCAATCATCGGACACCATGACAGAATGGGAATACAGAATTGTCACTGGGAAACTCATCGATATCACAGATCAGCAACTCAATGAATTGGGCGCAGATGGGTGGGAAGCCGTCGGATGCGGGATCGCCGGTCGTGAGTTGGGGCCAGACAAGATGATGGTGCTCTTCAAGCGTCAGAAATAATCGCAGACACTCTTTGCATTATGTCCGTTAATTTTCGTAAATTATTGTAATCGATTGATTGACATTGATGTTGTCTTGACCTTCATCATAAGTTATCGTTAATTCATGTGCTTGGAATGTATTGAAATGGATGGTATACCAATCATCAGATTCCCCATCTTCGATTTGAGTTGTTTTCTTCTGACACACACTATTTTGATCATCGATAATATTCCACGTAATTTGTACTGATTGGCCGCCATTTCCAATATCTTCAATCAGGCTAGGGTTTTCAACAAGGGAGTTCACTTCAATCATCGTTGGATTTGGGCCACCATTAGCAGGGTTTGGGTCAAATGACAAAGTTTTCGGATCGTGTGTGTTCGATTCAACCCACTCGATTCTTAAATCGATTTGAATGGTTATTGTCATCTGTTTTTGTAAATTATCTTCATCCATAGCATAGGCGGTGACATTGTAAATTCCATGATTGTAAAATTCAACTGCGATAATAGAATTTGAACTCGCATTGATTGTTACAGGGGGGCGGTCGTCCATTGTGTCAATGCCATAAGTGACCAAACGATTATCGGCACTTGTTTGTGAAAAATCAAAATCAATGGACACATTGGTCGTTGAAATTAACTCCCCATCGGAATATGACTCGACAAGTGTACCATTATCGATGTCAGCATCAACTATGAGATTAATTTTCGACTCGGAGGGAGTGTCTGACAAACATCCAGCAAGGCAAGAAGAAAGGAGCAAGAACAAAACCCACGAATTTGTTACTTGTCCCATATTGTTTCCTAATCCGATTCCATATAAAATTACAACTAAATTGCAATGGAACTATCCGTACCGTTCGCATCGACGCCTAGTACAACAGGGTCCTTGTATTAAGGTATAAATACCTGCAATGATAATTGATTAGCATGACCGACAAATACTTCGTGTTAAATGATGGTGATGTCCACGTATGCCATTGTTGTGAACGTGCTTTGCATGAGAGTGAGGAAGATGAATTAATGGAGCATTTTGAAGGCGAGTGGGCTGATCTTGTCCACGATATCCCTGCATATTACTACAGTATTTGCAAGGAGTGTTCCAAGAAATGTGTGAACCGTTCAACCAACGCAGACGGTTCTTGGAAGGGAGATTGTCTTATCCAGAATTGCTGCTTTTATAGCAAAAGCAAATGTGAACGGGTTTGCGGCGGACCCTCTTAGAATGATATCAAGGGGTGGTAGTGGGCCATTTTGTTCCGTACCCTTGCGACTAGTGTTCAAGACTCTGGACAAACTTCTCTGCATTGATTGCCACATCATCCACGCCAATCTGATCGAAGGGGTTCTCGAGGTGCTCCTGGATATTGTCGAGACCCACGAGGATGAAAGCGAACAGTAGTGGCATAATGTATTCCAGATACATGGAGTATCCAGTGCTTGAGGCAACGAAGTACGGACCATACATGATGGGCAGGGCGATGATGAAGAAATCGCTGTAAGCCCTGAGTGATCTGGGTGTACGATACTGGTAGATGTGCTTGGTATTCTCAAAAGCAATCATCATCCTCGACATGAATGAGTACAAGCGTGAACATTCGCCACCCGGCATGCCCTTGTCTCTCAATTCAACACGAATCAGTTTTGAGAGGTCAGAGAAGGCGGTGTAAACGCCTTCTTCATGTTCCCTCATTTCAGTGTCAGATTGGGTGAATAACTCTCGCATTCTGACCATGAGGGTGCCGAGAACATCACGGGTCTTGGCCAGACTCTCCTCATCGGCCTCGGGCATCCAGTCGCGAACGGCGTGATAGATGGCACGGCCGTTGGCTTTGATTGAACCATAATGGGAAAGTGCAGTCTCACGTCGCTTGTAGGCGCCGCCAATCGAGAATACAATTGGGAAGATGATTGCGGTCGAGATGAGAGTCAATGGAAAGTTTCCTTCGATTCCATATTCCTTACACAGCACCATGGAACCAACAGCAAGAATCGAGACGTATACCGTCTTCATATCAACGACAAGACGAACACCAGTGAGATTCTCAAACATGGAATCGCGGAGGAGACGGTCAGTGATGAAGTCTATTGTTTCATTTTCAGGAATCTGAGTACTCGGTTCCTCGGATCCCCATCCCCCCACGTTTCGAAGGTCTCTGCATGATGCGGTCCATCTTCTTGTGGAATTCAATTTCAAGATCGACCTTCATCGCCAGTGCATTCCCTAACATGAGGATGAAGACATCAGCCAACTCCTCAGCCGCTTCATCCTTGGGTTTCCCCTTGGTAATGGCTGCGGACAGTTCACCCAATTCTTCGAGGACTAAAGCGAGACGGTATCCCATGTCATGCCCATTGTTCTCAGGGCTGGCGAAATCGTGCTTGTGATGGAACTGGGCAACTCTTCCCATCATCGTCTGCCATGAGCCGTCGGGCTCTTTTGCAGCTTCAACCTGTACCCATTCATCCACATTCACTGGTCTTCCCATGAATTGACCATGGAGTTGAGGACGATGAACCTACTGTGCATCGGCAATCGCAAGAATCGCGCTCCACACGCGTGCGCGCATGGATGCTGCAAGGTCTTCCACACTGTGATGATCCACGGGAGCATGAGAATCCGAAGGGTCTCTGCCTGCCGCCCAATTACTTGAGAGGAGGAGCCCGACAAGGGGTGGAGTCTTCTCAGACATGCAACGAGTCTCTCCACCAATCGTCATGTTGGCGCAGGTAGCCCCCAATCGATGGAAGGCCTCAACATCTGCGCGACTCTCAAACTGCGGGCCACTGGCTTGGGCAACAATCTGTCGATAGGCGTTCGGACCGGCTCCATCTTGGCCAGTCAATACTTCAGATGCAATCGCAGACAAGGCACGATTGAAAATTTGAGTTCTGTCAACGTGGACGGCTGAATGGTCATGGAAGGTCCAGACCGTTCCAGAGAGATCGAGGACGTCATCAGCAACACCCACGACACCAGGGGGGAAATCAGAATCCATCGTGCCCACGCTCCAAACACTCACCACAGCTGATGGGTCAAATGAAGTCACAGCGTGCACATTGGCTCGATGTTCGATACTGTGGGGTGGATTCACCAAGTCATCAGGACTGTGATGACGGTACACGAACAGGACTTCGTGACCTTGTACCTTCACTAGAGTACAGGGGACAGCGCCCCATGGTGTATCGGAACGGAATGTTTCAACCGAAGCGCCATCTGTTGAAGTGGCCAACTCGGTCATACCCGTTCCACAGAGGACTGCCAGACGGGCCATGAGGCCTCACCTACTCCATCAACCGGGCGATTAACTCGTCCTTCTTTCCAGACACAGGCTTGCCTGCTGCCTTGAGGAGTTCCTTCAATTCAGCAACCTTCAGCGAAGCGTAATCAATGCTCTCATCGGCTTCCTCAACAACTTCGTCGACCTCGTCAGAAGGTGCTTCAACAGTTGGTGCGTCGTCAGAATCGTCTTCTTCCGATTCCTCAGGTTCGTCTGAATCATCTGCAGATGCTTCGGCAGCCGCGAGTACATCGGGTGCTGCTTCCTCATCTCCATCTTCGTCTTCCATGGCGGCTTCCAATGCAGCCTTCTTGGCTGCGGCTGCGCGCTCCTCATCCTGTCTGACATCATCGAGGGTGGGGCCATCATCGACGACGATGCCCTCCTGAACGAGTTGACTCTTTCGAACGATGACGGTTTTGACGTTGGCGACCTTGCGGGCGGCCTTCTCAAGGGATTGTTCAAGTTCTCCACCCAGAAGTTGTCCCTGTAGGGCAATCCATGTGTTCCGTGCTGCGGCTTGTAGAACAACATCGCGGCAAGCCTCACGAATGGCTTTCTTCTGACTGCTCTTCACTCTGCCTTGAGTGATTAAGAATGGTTTGATTCGGACATAATATCCGTCCTCTGTGATTGCATCGATGACATCGTCAACCTTGCCTCGATAGCGGCGGACCTGGCGGCGGACGTGATCCTTGAGGACTTCGTGTCCTGCGAATTCAGTGATTGCGTCTTGGCCGAGTACCTCGGTGACCCGGAACTTGAGTTTGACGTTCATCTTGGTGAAGTCACCATCGACTTCTTGCTGTGTAATCTCATACATACGACCAATCAAGAGTTCATCTTCCTCGCCTAGGGTTTCGCCAATGACCTTGAAATTCCAAGGTTGTCGAGGCGCACGGATGGTGTACCACCGTTTGGCCTTCCATTTGTCTTTCTGTTTTCGAGCTGCCGCTCGTGATGCTGCACCCTTGCTGGCCATGGTTGATTCAACTCCTGTTTGTCGCGGGGGCTACCCCACTAGCGGGCCGCCGACCTGCCCCGAGTATTTGAACGCCATGCTTGGACCCCGTAGGGGTCATAGGCTGGATTCCCCACCGAAGGGCCGTGTCTGTCCACAATGTCACTTGGTTTGCGACGGCCAGTGCACTCGGATCCATCGAGACCATAGAGGCAGCAATGAAGTGGTTTACGGGTGGGATGGCGGAAATCTCACGTGAGAAGGTCAGATCATACCACGGGGTGAGAATGACGATGCTGAAGGCTCAGATTCAGAAAAAAAAGGCCGCCAGACAAAGTATTGCGAATTTAGGATCTGGATTATTGGGGGAATTGGCGAGATCTGAGGATTTACACGAAAGGATTGATGAGGAGAACAATCTACACGTTCGATTGAAGTTATCATCATTAGTTTCTGGCTCTATAGAATTTTCAACCGGTAAAGAGGAACAGGTAAAGGGCCGAATCAAACTCGAAGTATATCCTGGACAGGAACCACTAGAGATTGCCCGACGGATGTTGTTGGAATCAGCCAGAATGGCTGAAGAGATGGGTTTTTCTGGACAGTTGGACAGGGATTGAAAGGTATTTTTCAGGTCCCTTGATTACAAGGATTCATATTGGAATGGCGTTGCACGATGTATCATGACCCACGTAGTCACCTCAGCATGTATCAATCACAAATACCAGGATTGTGTCGCAGTCTGTCCAGTAGAGGCCTTTCGGGAACTCCCCACATATCTTGTCATCGATCCCGATGAATGCATCGATTGCGGGGCTTGCATCGCTGAATGTCCTGTTGAAGCCATTTTCGCTGACACCGACGTTCCTGATGACCAAGAGGAATGGATTGAACGCAACGAGACAGAAAGTGTTGATGCACCAATCGCAGAGGGTGACTCACCCATCCTAGCCGACGACTAGACACCTGACGAAGGTTCTAATGTGCGTTGTCGGTCGACGGGCCGAATCGTATGTCCATTGACCTCAATCAGATGCGCAAGGGCACGGAATTGCTCAAGCGAGGATTTGCCAAGATGCAGGAAGGCGGCGTCATCATGGACGTTGTCACTCCTGAGCAAGCCCACATTGCTGAAGATGCTGGGGCGACGAGTGTCATGGCTCTTGAACGCGTACCTGCAGATATTCGAGCCGATGGGGGAGTCGCGAGGATGAGTCACCCCGACCTCATCAACGGAATCATTGAGACGACGACGATTCCAGTCATGGCGAAGGCACGAATCGGCCACGATGAAGAGGCACGTGTCTTGGAAGCATTGGGTGTTGACATGGTTGATGAATCCGAGGTTTTGACTCCAGCAGATCCATTCTATCATATCGCGAAGAATGATTTCACCATCCCATTCGTCTGTGGTTGCACCAACTTGGGCGAGGCGGCGCGAAGAGTCGTCGAAGGTGCGGCAATGATTCGGACGAAGGGTGAAGCAGGCACCGGGAATGTCGTCGCTGCCGGCCAGCACGCTCGACTGGTTGCGGCTGAAATCGATCTCATTCAACGATCGACCTCGCAGGAATTTGAGACCATTGCATCGACCATCAGCAATGGGTTCCGGCGATTGGAATCGGTCTCAGAGCACGGACTGAATGTGGTCGATACGCCACTTGGAACCCTCAACGATGTCCATGCCGGTGTTCTAGAAGTTCTCGGTGAAGTTCGAGAAATGGGGCGTCTTCCAGTCGTGACATTTTCCGCAGGTGGAATCGCGACACCTGCAGATGCGGCCCTTCTCATGCGTCACGGAATTGATGGCGTATTCGTCGGTTCAGGGATTTTCAAGTCGGAAAACCCAGTCACGACTGCAGAGGCCATTGTGTTGGCCACACATCACTTTGAGGATGCTGAGAAAATCGCTGAAGCCAGCGGTATGATGGCGGGCCGACCAATGGACGGTCTGGAAATTGAAAACCTCGATGTTCGAATGGATCAGCGTGGATGGTAATCATTCGAGGGGATTGGGGATTCCCTCTTCACCGAGAACCCACTTCAGGCACTTGACTACACCTTGTAGAGCCTTGTAATTACGAGCGGCTTCTTTCATCCCCTCGCGATCGCCTTCAGCTCGGCATGTTTCAAACCAATCCTGCCATTCATAGACGCGCTCTTCGGCGAGGACAAGCATACGCTCTATCTCTTCCCATGAACGATCATACGAGCGATACGGACCCGAAGATTGCGGCATATCAAAGGGGTGGTATCGGGCCTATTTGAGGATGCGCCCGGACTTCATTCATCCGAGGGCTTGGAACGACCACGCTTCCCACGTGCAGCCCCACCTCTACGCATGTTGGCTTTTCGATTTGAACGCCCATCGGTACGGACATTGGGGGTGGTTCCAGTCTCGCTGCCTCCAAAACTCACTGAGGAACCTGCGAGAAGTGCCTCAGCGAGGGCTCCGGCGAGTTTCTCATCCTGATCAGGGGTTGTCAATGCCTTACGAACCGATTCGTTGTGGTCATCAATCCATGATTGGGCCTCCAATCGTTCTTGCTTCAGTTTGTCTCGAATCTCGTTGACCTGAGTCAACATATCAACGACCTGGGCATGGACCTCGTCCGCTTGTTTTCTACACTCAAGGAACGCTTCGTGCAAGCGATCACCTTCAGCCTTCTTGAAATCCCTTTCTTCAAACCGTGGCTTGATGTCCTCCCACAATTCGTCTGCCTCATTGTGGCATTCGACCATGGCGGCATGCTCGGCATCGGCTTCGCCTTTCAACTGCTGGATGCTGCCCTCAATATTGTCAAGATCAACCTTGATTCGCATCTCCTCTTCGACGAGGGGTTCCAATTCTTTCCGGCGCATTCCGTGTCTCTTGATGAGTTTCAGAATGTCATTCTCCTTTTCCAATGACATTCCTGTTGTCTCTAGTTTCGTCTCCAATTTCTCAATTTGAGACATGACTTCACTCAATTCAAGAATGGGGGATTTCTTTCCTTTCTCTGAACGTGAGCTTTTCGATTGGCCAATCAATTCTCGAATTTGCTGCTGTATGGCGTCGCGTCGAGCCTGATGCTTCTTGGCTTTGTTTCGAATCACCTTGTTTTCAGCCAGTAACTCATTGATTTCCTCTCGCAGTTTCTTGTATTCCTTCTGTATGGAATTTCGTGAATCGGCACTGCGCTTCCCTGCTTCATTGTGCTGCTGGCGAATGTCTCGTAGACGGCGTAGTTTGGACTCCATTGACTTCAATTGGTCACGCAGGTCAGCATCGCTGGCGTCACCATCCACAGCATCCGTCATGATTTGGCCGACCCCCCTGCCCCATTTGAAGCGCCCGCTGGGCCCTAAGGGCCCAAAATCACAGTGCGGCCAGAGATGCAACCCATGGTACGATTAAGTAGAGGATGGCGAAGAGTCCCGCACCAATAGCAGCACTCCACATCCTTCTACGGATTCTTTCCTGTAGTTTTGGCCTCACTTGGACGGCGAGAACCTTCCCTCCAAGCAGATTCCCATCGGTATCCTCGAGTCTGACCGTCACAGTAGCTTCTCCGTCGTGCTGAGGGAGTAGTGTTTGCCAAATCATCTCTCCATGATCCATCATTTTGGCCAAGATGTCGTGGACATCATCTGTTGTATTTGAACGAGTTGGGAGGTGGGCATCGATTCCAGTCAATGCTGTACTTGAATCAAGTGTCAATGTGAATGCACTTTCATGGGGTTGGAAATCAGGTGTCTGAATCTTAATGACAATGGTTCGGCTTTCGTCGCCACTATTGTGGAGATACGCAAACAGATGTCCGGCACCACTAACCACATTCTGCATATCGACGTCGAAATGGAGTGTGTCAGCACGAAGTGATTCCAAATCATCAGAGAGGTCGTGTTGCAAACGAGAGAGGAGACGGAAGAATGGGGCACATTTACTCCGAATATGCAAGAACAAATTCGTCCAAGTTTCCTCATCGAACCAGTCATTCTCAAAGAGTTCGGGTACACGATCGATGCGGAAGTGAAATTCCATGGATTGTCGAACTTGCCGGTTTGTCAATTCACCCAACGCTTCCAGATATCTCATGTGCAATAGATGTTCAATTGCCGAATGAATATCTCGACCCGGTTGAAGACCATCACGGAGTGACTGGATGTGAGAATCGAATCGCGCACGCAGAACTGGGTCCATCCAAGTGGTCAGAATCTCAGTGAAGACACGGTCGGGCCAGGAGGGGTGTAGTGGGGGTTCGTAAGCCTCCAACAACCCCCAACGTTCTACGGTATTGTGTTGGTTTCCTTTGCGCAATAAATCGAATCCAATAGCGACAAATGTACCTCCGATGGCCAAGCCGACCAAAACACCGCCCGCATCACTCAGACCACCTTCCAATGTCGCAGCCAATTGAGCAAGAGCGGAAAAGGTCACGATTGTGAGAACGGCCGAGACTCGGGTAACAGCCATCCTTGTTACATCATTGATAGCTTCGTATCCATGCAGACTCTCAAATGGTCGACCCCGGAGCACGAATGATTTCCCCTCAGCGAGGAAGACTTTGCGAGATGTGTTATGCAATGCTCTGACGACCATAAGAGAAACCATCCAGGCCAAGAGAATGATTGTCGCCAGAAGGCCGGCTACGATGCTAAGGGTGGCCTCGGGGAATCCGGATTCGACACTTGAAATCCACCAATCGGGGGAACCTTCCGCATAGCGGCGTCCGACCAATTGCAAGGCAAGTGCGAAGATTGGTAACGTCAGTGACAGGTGAATTCCACGGGAAAGGAAGAGGCGATCCAACCTGAGTAGGTGGCGTTCGCGTGAACGGAGGCGCCCCATTCGTTTCTCAACATCTTCAATGTCGGATTGAGTTGGACCAGAAGTGGTAGGAGACTGAGCGGCGGCAATCGCATCTTCTGTCGAAAGCGCTTCATCAGAAGGAGAAAGCAAGTCCAACGCGTCCTCCGTCGAAATCTTGCTGTCGCCCATATGCTCGCGTGCGCGTGCGCGCATAAGGCGGTTGCGCAGAGAAAATTTCAATCGGTCCGAATCAGAATTCGGCTAGACAATGCCTGAGTGATTCGGATTTCATTCCCATTGACTGTGAATCCATCATCGGTTGATTGTAGCGTTGAACCCACTTCAATTCCAAGGTCTGCCAAGGTCCGACTATCAGCCCCTTCAATCACCAAAAGTTCGACTTTCCCGGACATCCCTGACGGTAAGGCGTGGAGTGGGAGGAGCATTGAATTCGCGACTGGTTCGATCTGCCGAGAGACTGCGGGAATCATATCACCCGAAGGTGTGGATTCAGGATAGCCAAGTAAACGATCAAACGCAGATTCAAGATCGTCTGTCAGAGCGTGTTCAAGACGGCAAGCAGCGGCTTTGACATCTCCTTGATAGTCAATCATTCGAATGAGGAAGACTTCCATCAAACATTCTCGTCGCTTGATTCTGGCAGCGGCCGCAACTCCCTCTTCGGTCAGGGTCGAACCCCGATATGGGATGTGGTAAAGAATTCCTTTCTCAGCGAGACGATGGATCATTTCACTGCTGGCTGCTTGACTGACACCCAAGGCTTCTGCAATACGGCCGTTGCGAATCGGTTTCTGTGGTTCTTCGATGTAGAATTCGTAAAGGGTTTTGAGATACATCTCCTCAAATTCTTTAATCGGTTCAGTCACGGAAATCAACCCTTCAGTGCACGGAATTCACCCTTACAGGCCGGGCAGCGTGCCCTGACTGGACGGCGGTCATAGGGTACCTTCAATTTCTGATTGCAATCGGGACATAAAATAATGTCGTCAGAAGAAGAAGAGGTTGCGGTGTCCGATTTTTCCACAGGTGCTGGTGGATCTTCCTCCAAATCCTCTGTTGGTTCCTCAACCTCCTCAATTTCATCGACAGGAGGGGATGTTTCAGTGGGTTCTTCCTCGGCTGCTTCAACAGGGAAGGTTTGAGCACATGCAGGGCACCGAGCCGAGCCGCTATACGTCGAAGGGACGCGGAGACGCTGGTCACAGGCCGGACAAGCAACCTCCACTTTGGTTTCCACGGTTTTGACGACGGATTTCGGTTTGGCCGTACGTTGACCACGCTCACGCCGAGACAACAAGGGTTCTCCTGCCCTGGCTCGCATGACTGTGCGAGTAACGAGACCGATGAACAAACCAGCGAGTGATCCGTAGACAATGGACATCCAATCAACTGTGAAGCCCGACTCCTCAGTTTGGACTGATTGAGACAGAATAGAGTCGGTACCAGAAGCATCGGTATGTGCCGTATTCCAAATCAGACTGAGGTCAACAACAGAATCAGTGGGCCATTCTGAGATGGAGAATGATGCTGTGATACTCTCTCCTGATGAGACTGCAGGAGCCGTGCCCGTCCAGAGCACTTCGCCATCACGCCCCAAATTGATGAGCATGAGATCTCCAGCCAAAGTATCTCCTCCACCTTCATTGATCAGTGTATAGGATATTGTCGCAGAATCACCTGGGGCAGGAGAGGATGGATTGACAGAATCGATTGAGACAGCGGTTTGCGGGTCTGGTCGAATCAAAGTGACCTCTTCGTAGGCAATTGAGGAAGATGTCCAAGCAATCGGTGTGAGTTCGACCCACGCCAGAGAGGATGCAGTGGGTTGACCAAGATTGTAAGTCAGTGAACGCTGACCAGGTGAGAGGAGAATCTCGGCAGAAATTTGAGTGGCATCACCGGAAGCACCAGAGGTGCCGATATCCAACAGAATCAATCGACTCTCGCCAGCTGAGAGGATTGTGGTCATTTCAACAACCAACCCATTACTGAGTGTCCAGTCAGATGAAACAATGGTGACACCTAGGGATTGAGAAGGTTGTACAATCAGTGAAATTGTCCCAGAGAGATCGTTGGCGACCAAACTGTCACTACTGACGATTCTCCACTCAATTTGGCGTTCCCCGGATACACTGGGCGAGTGAGAAGAACCGAGTTCAAGGCTGCTACCTACTTCCAATGTTCGACTCTCTAGAGGAGTCCAAGAACCCATGTTACTACCATCTGAATCGCCCTCTCTGACCTCGAGGGTGGCGATTCCTGAGAAATCTCCACCGTTGTGGATGAGAATCGCCAATGGAATTGGGTCGCCTACATGGAATGGACCACCTGTCACTGTGAGGCCATCACTTCCAGCCCGCATCATATGTCCTGCAGACATGTCGTAAACGTGTGAAGAAGAATTGGTTGAATCTATGTGTATTCGTTGAAGACTGGTTGCAGTACAATCGAGTTGTCCAGGTCGAACATCGAAATTGATGATCCAGCTAGCATTTTGACTGGGCAAGATGGTGGTGGATTCGGTTAGAATCTGAACTCCAGTTGGGAATGAGCAGGAAATTGTACCATCAAATGTGAATTCACCAGTATTGTCAACTTGAATTGTCCAATTGATTGAAGTCCCTAGAGGTGGATCTGAAAATTCAGGTGTCATCGTGATTATCGGTCTAGGCAACGGAGGTGGGCCAATATTGACCACCAATGAATCAGAAGAAATTGGGGCTCCAACACCGTATTCATCCCACATTTCAATGATGAACGACCATGAGCCCTCAACAAGAGCACCGGTGGTCACAGAGTCAACAGAAAACTTTACAGCGATTGTCGATAAACCCTGATTGTCGACTGGTAAGACATCAAAATCATCGATACGCAACATAGCATCTCCTGACCAATTGACATCCCCTGTGTTGGAAAATTCTGCGACCACCCAAGCGTGGTCACCATCTCGCAAGGTGGAATTTCCACTCGCTTCACCGGTTTCGGCGTTGACTGGAGTGATTTCCCAACCGCTTGAAGATTCTATAGAAGGGTTTGCTGGAGAGAGTTTTTGGACGAAAACCTGAATCTGTGTGAGGTTATTCTCGAATCCAACGCCGACATCGCCCCACAATTGTAGAGTCAGGGCATGTGTGCCGATTGGTACTGAAGCAACATCGAAGGTCTCAGTTGTAGATTGATCGGCCAACAAATTGATTGAACGATTATCGGAAGCCAAGGGAGTATTGTCCTGTGCAGTGAAGGTCATCTCAAGAAATCCATTTGCATTTGAATCGTGAGCGATGATGTCGATACTGATGTTGACATCGCCGGAACCAATCTCCTGATCGCCGATAATAGTGAAACTGTCCCCTGCCAGAAGTAGACCACCGCCCGTCGCTGAAGCCAAAGGCAAACACAGTGACGAAAGGAACAGTACGACAATGCCGAGGCTTCGACCATGACCTACGGTCATGTATGTGCTTGGGCCTGTACGGTTCAAGACCCTTGCCTTGTTTAGGCAGGTGAATCGCTGAACCTTTATGCGGAACCTATGGTTCCGCCACTCGTTCTGCATGGATATCTCAGACCTACTCGCCCTCAAACCGGAGGATTTGGCTGCGACGATTCTAGAGCGACGAAGGTTTCTGGCACAGGCACTACCTGACATTGAGGCCCGTATGAGCGATGATGCAGATGAACTCGCTCCATTGGTGGAGAAGCTGAGATTGGCCAGAGACGCGGAATCGAATAAGGTGGCCGAACTCAAAAACAGTCGAAACCAATCACAACAGGAAGCGCGCCAATTATTACAGCAAACACGCGCACTGAGGGAGCAATTGGATGAAAAGGATGGCTTGAAAAGTCTGGATCCGAAATGGGCGAAAGAGAAACTCGAAGAAGCCTTGGAAGAGATTGAAGAGAAAATTGAGAAACAAGCCTTGGCTCTGAAAGATGAACGAAAGCTGCTCGCAGAACGAAAGAAATTGCTCCAAAAGAATGAGGAGTGGTTGGAAAAGCGTCGGAAAGACAATCCGGAGATGTCAGAATATGTCGACTCGAGTCGGAAAATGCAGAAATTGTTCAAACATGCTGACAAATTACATCAGGAAATGTTGACACATGTCGAAAAGAATGAGCCGATTCACGATGAATTCCTAGAGAAAAGAGCGGAATTGAGGATTTCTATTCGGCAGGTCGAGCGGTCGAGATCGCTCATCAAGCAGTCTGAGTCCGCCATTGCATTCTGGGAATCCCACCTAGATGGTGGATTGGATGAACTACTCAAGAATGCAAGAAATGTGGAGAAGGGGGGCGGTTCAAGCATCCGTAGACGTAACGCAGAATTGCCCATTTCTACGGAAAAAGACGGTGGTGAAGAAGAATGAGTGGCGGAAAACGCAAACGCCAGCGTTCAAAATCGAAGGATGGTCTGTTCGATGACTTAGAATCGCTTTCCGATCTGGAAATCGAAGAGTCGGTGAAATCTCTAAAAGCATCAATGCAAGCAACAGAGCAAGAAATTCAACAGATCCACCACGAGCGGGAGCCGGAAAGCGCCCTGGTACAATCTCTCCGCGCCATCCAACAATCGAGCCGAGGGATTAGCAAGGAAAGAACAGCCGTCCTCAATGAATTTCGAACCATTCGGAACCAGGCGACAAAAATTCGAAATGAACGCGATGCAATCAATGAGAATGTGCCACCACCACTTGAAGTCATTGAGCAGAGATTGAAGCAGACTTATCGTCGATTGGGGACCATTCCGAATGATTTGTCAAAAATGCCGAATCGAGATCACGAAATCAAACTGTTCTCATTCTTCTTTGAACTCCAAGCGATGCATGTTAAGAAAGTCAAAGGGGATGAACTCCATCAGAAATATATCGAACTACTTCGCAATCAAGAAGGGAAATTGAAGCAACTTGACAAATTGACCGCAGATCGAAAGGCGATTGCGGAAGACGCACGAGAAGAGGTTGCCGATCAACAGGCAAATCCGAAGGAGATTAAAAATCTAAACGAACGAATCGGTGGAATGCTAGAGAACATCAAGAAACATCGTGCATCGCACAAGAAGATGCGTAGAGAGATTGGGCGCCTTGAGGCATACGCACGAATTCGCAAGAAGGCGAAGAAGGAGGGGCGTGGAGAGCGGAGAATCGGGCCACGTTTGGAAGATGTGAAAGCCCGTGCAAGCAGCGGAGGAATGCTATCATTGGATGATCTGGGTGCGTTGTTGAAAGGAGGGGGGCTCGAGGCACTTTCGGATGAGAAGGAAGTCGATAATGAACCCGAGAAGGAATCGGAGCCAGTGAAACCGAAGAAGCGGAGAGTCGGGGCCGCCCGTGGGCAAAGACGGACGCTAAATCCAGATGAACGAGAGGGACGTCGTAGGTGATTGATTTGGGGCTTGAATGGACCCCTGCACCACCACTGGATGATTGGTCTAATCATCGCTTGGAATCTGTGAGGAAATTGATTTTGGAAACCACGGGAGAGTCATACGAGATTGACAGGTTGCGATGCCTGCCTCTCGACCAGGATTTCGGGCGATGGGTTCTCACGGATGGGGAATCTGATTTTGGAATCTTATGGGTCATGCGATTGTCGAAGGAGTGTGCCAGAGTATTGGCGTTCTCGATTGCGGCCGAATTACAAGGCAATGGAATCGGGGCACGTGGGTGGCGTGGATTCGCGAAAGCGGCAAATCGATCGGGTGTTCGTGCAGTTCAACTGGAGGTTCGACAGGACAATCGCCCCGCAATCACGATGTATCATCGCCGTGGGCTCCGACCCTTGGGTCGAATTGTGGGTTTTTATCGCGGACAAGATGGGTGGTTGATGAGGGGGCCTCTGCTCCCTGAGGCATCGTCACAATGATGCCCTGCCTAAGACTCGCATCTTACATGCGAACCCGACTCATGGATGAGTTAAACGCCCATGAGGGGGTGGAATGGGTTGCTTTGATTGGTCCAGATGCACTACCAATCGATTTCGTTCCGTTGGACAAAGATGTACAAGCTGCCGTTGCAATGTGGTCTGGCTTGGATGGACTGGTTGAAGACACACCAGCCAGAATGATGATTCGGACCCCCGAAGCAGTCATGCTTTCGCACCGTGTAGACGAAGATCGATTGCTATTGATTCAAGCGGATTCGAAAGCGAATCTCGGATTGTTGAGAAATTCACTCGAAGACGCAGCATTTCGAATCGCGGATTTGGCTTAATCGAAAAGTGGGCCCAATAGTGAGAGGCCAGACGGAGTGACTTCCATCGCCTGTTTCTCCATGGAATGACGGATGTGTCGCATCTTCTCAATCTGCAAGGTGCGAACAATCTGGCCATTTCGGCGGTCCAATCCCAGATTGATAATCGAATCCGCCAAGAATCCTTCATTTCCTTCAAGTTCAGCGTGTTCTCCTTTCTGGCGTTCAGTGATAACGAATGTGTGGAGATTCTGACTCCGGCAGAATTCAAAGAACTTGAACATCCGCTTGCGCATTTCTTCGTCCACGTTGGTCAGGCTGTAAATTGCACCTAGGGAATCCAAAACGAAGACTGTGAAGGCATCCCCTCGTTCTCTCTTGAAATGCTCAATCATCTTCTGCGTGAATTTCAGATAATCCATTGCTTCGTTCTCATTCCTTAATTCTGTGAAATCAGTAATCTGCAGGTTCTGAGGAAGTGAGAGCCCCAATGAGTGAGATGATCTGAGAAGGCTGCCTGTGGTCTCTTCCACAGTACAATACAAACCAAATCCACCTGATTGGCGGAGATGGTTGGAAACCAATGAAAGGCAGAAGGTCGATTTCATTGAGCCCGGGGGGCCGGTGACCAAGGTCAAGTACGGTGGATTCACATCCGTTGAGAGAACTCGGTCCATACCGGGAATGCCATCGATGAACATGGGAATCGGTTCTGGGGTTAGATGGGTAGGGTTTAATCGTTCTCTCCGAATCTTGTCTACAGGAGATTAACGCCCCCTCTGGGGGCGAAGGGTCGAGAGCAGCGGTTATATGGAACCTCCAATTGGCGTGAGCGACTGAAGGCCCGACTCCGGCCCATATGGTGATCTCAAATGGATGACATCGTACCGAAGTTGGACAAATTAACTGGAATCGTGGACAAAAAAGCAACGAAGAATAGAGATGTCCGTGATCAACTGAACGGTAAGGCACGAGAGTTCATCAATACGCGCAACTCATTCAACAGCCAAGTTCGTGAACTCATTTCCGAAGTTCAGCGACAGAAGGGGATTAGGGATGAGGCGAACGCCACGGTTCGTGATGCCAAAAATGAGCGGGCCGCCAAGAACAAAGATGTCAGAGATTCCAAAGAAAAAGTGAGAGAATTGTCGCCTTCTCTCGA
>JAKUOE010000079.1 GCA_022449845.1 Candidatus Thalassarchaeum sp. | reverse complement strand
GAGTCTGGGTGCTTCTGTCAGTCGCCCGAGATACTTCGCCTTCTGTTCCTCAGTCCCCCCAGTGATGATGGGTGCTGCAGTCAATCCGTTGCTATAGGCTGCAGTCGCGAAGCCTGGATCACCCCAAGCAAACTCCTCCTGGACCAATACTTCATCCATGGTACTCATTCCCATTCCACCGTAGGCTTCAGGGATGTGGAGATTCATCAGTCCGAGTTCATGGGCGACTTGGATCGCGTCCATGGGGAATTCACTGTGTTCATCCCAGTGCTCGGCATGGGGTCGAACATTCTCAGTCGCGAACTCGTTGGCGAGGTCCCGCAACATCTGCTGTTCCTCTGCAAGCGTGAAGTCGACCATGCACCTTCCACCTGTCCCTCTTTCTTAGTCTTAGTCACACAATTTCCGTAGATGTTCAACCACCAATTCCGAAGTCGGAATGGTGTAGTCTTCCAGTGTCGGAGCAAAAGGAACGGGTGTATCGATCGCCCCGATAACGATGGGAGGCCCCTCTAGGCTCCAAAAGCACTCTTCCTGAATCCGACTGCTAACGGTGTGCCCCAGAGCACCCGTATACTGCGCCTCCTGTAGTACCATCAATCGACCGGTTCGTGCACCACTGCTCACACAGGTGTCTGCATCAAAGGGTGCGAGGGTTCTCAGGTCAACAATTTCCACTTCCTTCCCTTCAGATGCAAGGACCTCAGCAGCCTTGAGGGCAACATGAACCATGGCCCCCCAAGTGACGAGAGTAACATCACTTCCGCCACGCACGATATTCGCCTTCCCAATTTTGTAAGTATCTCCTGACTTTATGGATTCAACCACGCTTTCGGTATCCACCTGCATGTGAATTCGTTCACCCCATCCAGTCATTCCTCCACGCAAACCGTACATGCCCAGATGTTCAAGGTAAACCACCGGGTCTGGAAGTGATGCCGCTTCGACCAGAAGATCGTAGGCATCCTGAGGGTTGGATGGGAAGAGAATCACGAGCCCAGGGTCGTTGAGGAACCACGATTCAATCATGTTGGCGTGGAAGGGCCCACTCCGCGTCTTTGCACCGAGTGGAATTCGTACAACCATCGGGACATCAGCTCCCCACCGCCAACGAAGTTGAGCGGCATTGTTGATCAGGGCATTCATCGCCAGAGCGGCGAACCCTCCGAATTGGATTTCAGCCACCGGGCGCATGCCCCCCAGAGCCGCACCGGTCGCTGCATGGATGATGAGTGCTTCAGAGAGTGGCATATCCAACAGCAAATCGGAGTGTCCCTGATTCTTCAATGGAACATTCATGCCGAAGGCACCGGAGACTTCCATGTCCTCACCCATGAACACCGCTGATGCTCCATATCGTTCGGCAATCGCCACCATTGCATTCTGAATGGCGCGGGAATAGGACCAGGCATTTGCCTCATCTGAGAACTGCAATGTCACCACACCATCAGCGACCAATTGTTCAGTGGAATCTGCAGGTTTGCTCAATCGGTCTAGGTGCATCGCATGGGAGTCCGCATCGTGAATCGAGGTCACGCCATGTCGGACACTGTCTCCCTCCGGCCATGGCATGCCTTCCATCGCGGCACGCCCTTCTTGGACGAAGGTCTTCTCTTCTTCTTCCATCTCAGCAAGCGTGACCTCTTTGATTCCCATGGACAACAGAAGATTGCGGTGCGTGGGCAAGGGGTCCTTCGCCTCCCAATATGCGAGCAGATCTTTGTCCACGTATCCAGGGGGATTCCCACTGGGTGAACCGAGATAGAGATCATCATGATGGTGCGCATGACCACAGCCACGCATCGTTTCGACGTGAATCAGAACGGGCCCACCTCCACCTAGAGCAAACTCACGGGCCACAGCTACGCTTGAATGGAAGCCAAGCGGATCTGAACCGTCAATGGTCCACGCAGGTATCCCCATCGCGACGCCTTTGTCACCCCAAGTTTCAGCCGCCGATTGACCCACAGTGAAGGTGTCCAACGCGATCTGGTTATTCTGAATCATGAATGCAATAGGTAGTCCTCTGGCACCGGCGAAATTCATCGCTTTCCAGAATTCACCTGAAGATGAGCAACCTTCCCCGACTGGAGCAAATTGGAACCTAGACATTCCCAGACGTTTGCTTGCGAGGGCGACTCCCGTCGTCGTTGCACTGGCGATTGGTAGCGGGGCTGTCGGCGGAAGCACGCCCAGCGACATGTCACCGATATGCAAATCTCGGCCACCGGCCCCTGGTCTGCCTCCACCCATGAGGGAGTCGGCTTTCCCAACTTGAGCAGCGAATAAATCGGTGGGAGTTTGACCCATGGCCATTGCCAACCCAATATCACGAATCATTGGAGCCACAACATCTCCAGTATGCTGGGACCCTGACGGGAGGTCCTTGGCCAGATTCAGAGCTGTAGCACAGGCGACGATTCCTTCTTGCCAAGTTGAACGGAAACCCTTGCCTCCAAATTTCCCCCCATCTGGCGTCGGCATACCGGTTGTGAAAATGTCCTTGAGTTCTTCATCTAGGAATCTGGTTCGCGTCATCCAGCGTTGCCATTCAAAGCGCTGATCGATGGTCACAGTGGCCGCGTGTGCGATTCGACGCAGACAAATTCGAATATCGAGGATGAAACGTTTGGTTCGACGAGAGAGATGGAGCGCACCTCCTCGTCTTGGGATGACTTCTGTCGCTAGGATTCCTGCTTCTTCAGCGCGCTTGGCGAGATTATCGGATAGTTTCTGGACCAGTGCCTCACTGAACAGGTGAAATGCTGGCCCATCCAAGTTTTCAGTATCGTAGTCCTCTCGCACTTCATCGAACAACCACCCCATCAGTCGAAGATGGCCATCATGACGTTCACTGGTGAATCGAATGAGTTCCGCCCTGACTTCGTCCAAAGACACCTCATCTGAGAAATCGAGGTGGGTTCTTGGTTTCCAATCTTCACCCCAAATGATGGGTAGTTCTGATTGCGTCACGACAATCCCTCCAAAAATGTCGACCGGAGTGCGGCATACAAAGGATGCGGGCTCAATCCTTCGAGCATCATGCCTCCTCCACCTCACCGATTGCATCGCCCAGGGAACGCATTGTAATCCTCGTGACAAGGACGGTTGCTAGAATCGTCGCGATGAGACCCACAACCAATAGGGCGATTCCCCCGGACGATTCTGAGAAGGCTTCCAAACCACCTTCTTGTAAGGCGATTTGGCCAAATGCCCAACCATAGTACGAGTAAGCGATGCAGTAAACGATGCTTGCACAGTTTGAGATTGAGAAGGTCTTGAGGTCGACAGGTCCAGCTGATAACAGATAATTCAACCACTCATCTGGAATGACGGGTGAGAGTCGAACCAAGGCGGAGATTCGCAAACTCTCCTCGCCAATTGCAGCATCGATTCGTTGCAACTTTGGGTTGTTTGCGATGGCTTCGATCAAACCATCACGGAACATCCACCTTCCGAATAGAAACGCTCCGATTCCACCTATCATCGTTCCAATGAAGTTGAAAATAATTGCAAGATGCAAAGGAAAAATTGCACCTCCAAACATTTTGATTAAGGGTGTGGGCATCAGCATCATTATTGCTATAGATAGACCCAATGTGAACCCAATAAAGCCCCAATTACCGGCTCTTTCAAAGAGTTCTACAATACTCTCATGGTGATTCAATAGCAGGTACCCACAAACCATGCAAGTGAGTAGAAAGACAATTCCGAAGCCGACACGCCATCGATTCAGGCCGAGTGGGCTGCGACGAAGGTGCAGGACATGCCCACGTCTTTCCATGAACCCCAATTCCCTTGTGTCTACGGAAATTCTCGGCATTTTCACTCCTCTTCGTCCGGGGCGTCAGGTAGTGCCTCAAGGCAATCCACCACCATCTGCTGTGCATCTTCTAATTGAGTCGAATACATCCCCAGGTGCTCACGTACTGGAACCCCCATATCCCAGAAGAGATCGCGGATAATCTCGAGAGAAAGTTTGGTCATTCTCAGTGTATTCGGGTCGACGGGAACCATTCCGGTGAACTCCGTCAAAATTGCAACTTCCTCTGGCGGATCCAACAGTCGTCCCAATTGTTCATCCAACTCGCCCTCGATGACATCAGCCTGTGATTCCATGGCATCGATCAGTCGCGACCTCCGTTCTGCTTTGGCTGCAGAGATGGCGGCTTCACGTTCTTCATCAGTCATATCCTCATCAATTTCAACACTGACCTCTGCCCCGAGAATCAAATCATCAAAGGCCATTCTCAGTAATCGTTCGAGAACATCATGCCCAATTTCGATGTCTTCATCCATCCGTGATACCAAGTCGTCAACAAAGGCGGTATCAATGGCCCCCTCTCCCAATAATTCCTGAAGAATCGGGAGCGACCAAGAGGGGTCACCAGGGGATACGCTGACCTCAAAGAACCCCGAACCCGTCCCGGTTCGGATTTCAGCCGGAGGCTCGACAAAGAGTTTCTTGGCATGCTTGTCCAACTGCACAATCAATTTGTTCATGTCAACAGGTTTTGCTAAGACTTCAGAAACCCCAGCTTTTGCGGCTGAGATAAGGTACTCTTCACCGACATTCGAAGAGAGAATCACAATTCGGCACTTGAGTGCGAATTCTGGGTCCGACGAAAGCCGACTCGCGGCGTCGATTGCATCCCCTGTTTTCCATTCACCATCTATCAGTACGACATCTGGCATCGTTGCCAACGCAGTCCCTTCACATTGGCGCAGTGTCCCAGCTCGGGTGACAGAATACTCCTCCCTCTCTAAGGTCCCCGCAAGGAGGTTCCTTCGCCCCTCCTGTTCGTCTGCGACGATTATCGATGCCATGATAACGGCCTACGGCCGTTTCCGACGACCTTTGAACATGGTCCTTCCAAATGTGTGGACATCAGTACTTCGGAACCGCTGGGTCAATCTCGGCATGCCATGCATGAATTCCACCAGCGAGGTTGTAGAGTCTTGTCTTGTCATACCCGCTTTGGACCAACGCATAGGCTGCCATTCCTGATCGATCTCCGGTTCTACAATAGCAGACAATATCCCTGTCCTTCGGCAGGTCTGCTATCAGGATGTCCATGTGTGGAATCAGCGCGTCTGTGTCCGGAAGTGTGACAATTCCTGCCTCGATGTCGTTTCTCGTATCGATAAACAATGGATTCCAACCTGCATCTCTTCGGGCAAGATACTCGGTCGGACGAATTTCTCCAAACGGCATGGATGTTGGATTGGGTTGGCAGAACCCTTCGTAATCGATTAGTTCTGTGATTTCATCTCGTTCGATGGCGGAGAAGTTCAGTGTTCTCATCGACATATCCAATGCATCGTAAACCAAGAGCCGACCCCGGAGCGGTTCGCCAATACTGAGCAAGACTTTGATCGCCTCAGTCGCCTGAATCGATCCGATGACACCTGGTAGAATCCCCAATACTCCACCTTCCTCACAAGAGGGTACAGACTCTGGAGGAGGGGGTGTTGGGAACAAATCTCGATAATTGGGTCCTCCGTTCAGATTGAACACAGAGACTTGCCCTCCAAATTGGTAGATGCTCCCATAGACCCATGGGATATTGAGTAATTCACAGGCATCACTCACCAGATATCGGGTTGGAATATTGTCGGTTCCATCAACCACAATATCGTGCCCAGACAATAGGTCCAGCGCATTCTCAGATGTCAATCGAATGGCGTGTACATCGATTGTAATTGCAGGATTCAATTGTTGCAATCGTTGCATTGCTGAATCTACCTTGGAACTCCCTACGTCCTCGTCCGCGTGGAGGATTTGTCGCTGGAGATTGCTACGTTCGATGGTATCATCATCGATGATTGTGAGATGGCCGACTCCGGCTGCTGCGAGATATAGCAGCGCCGGTGAACCCAACCCTCCGGCTCCAACTGCAAAGACGCGGGAACCTTTCAGCCGTGCTTGTCCTTCTTCGCCGATTTGCGGCAGACTCAGGTGCCGAGCATACCGCGCCTTGTCGGCGGGCGTGAGGTCCTCCATGGGCCTCGCTCAGTGAACGTTGTCTTCAAGCCAACGCTCGGCATCTATCGCTGCTGCACAGCCTTGACCCGCAGCTGTGATGGCTTGCCGATAGCGCTTATCGACGACATCACCGGCAGCAAAGACACCGGGTACATCGGTCATTGTCAATTCACTATGAATCAGATATCCTTCTTCATCGGTCTGCAATTGTCCACCGAGGAATTGTGTGATTGGCTTGTGTCCAATCGCAATGAATGCACCCGTGCAGGCGATTTCATACTCGCTCCCATCCCGTGGATCTTCCAAGATTGCACCGCTCAACCCCTTCTCGTCCGACAACCATTTCTTGACTTGTCGGAACGTCTGAATCTCAATCTTCGGATGATTCGCAGCTCGTTCGTACATGACCTTAGAGGCACGGAAAACATCTCTGCGATGAACGAGTGTGACCTTCGATGCGAATCGAGTGAGGAAGGTGGCTTCCTCCATGGCCGAATCGCCACCACCGACGACAATAATCTCCTCATCGCGGAAGAACGCCCCATCACAGGTCGCGCAAGTTGAAATCCCTCTCCCTTTCTGTTCCTCTTCGCCCTCAACGCCTAGCCATATGGCCTCAGCACCGGTGCAGATGATGATTGCATTTGCGAAAAATTCCTCACCTTCCGTTTCGACCTTGAATGGACGCTGACTGAAATCGACACTTCCGACGTTCCGATCTTGAACTTCCAATCCAAATCTCTCAGCCTGAGCCCGTAAATCGAGCATCATCTCGGGACCTCCAATTCCCTCTGGGTATCCAGGAAAATTCTCAACATCGCTGGTCAGCATCAATTGTCCACCCGACATGTATCCAGCAAACATGAGTGGGTCGAGCATTGCGCGCGCGGTGTACAGGCCTGCAGTGTAGCCCGCAGGGCCTGAACCGATGATGATGACGTTGCGTACATCTCCGCCCATAGGTCATCGGCGTTCACGACATCTCTTCAATCTTGACTGTGTCCAGACACAATCGTTTTTTCCAATCATTCGCACATGAATCCATATTCTTCATAAGCACCACTTTGAAGTTCAAAGCGATTCAGATGGAGACAACAATTGAACCCGATTCGATTGGCACCGACGGCCTCCCAATCATGCCAGCACCACCTGCATGGTACTGGATGTTGCTCGGCCGAATCATCGTCCTGTCCATCGTCGGTTTCTCTCTATGGTACTACCAATTTGAATCTCTTATCATTGT
>JAKUOE010000078.1 GCA_022449845.1 Candidatus Thalassarchaeum sp. | reverse complement strand
ATTGATGCCGATTCTGACGGCATCCCTGACGACTGTGATGATTTGTTGGATTCTGATGGCGATGGAATTTCGGATGAGGAGGACACCTGTCCTGGATTTGACGACAATACCGACGTTGATGAGGATGGAATCGCCGATGGCTGTGATGATTTGATCGATAGCGATGCAGACGGAATCGCCGATGGTTCGGATACTTGTCCCGGACATGATGATGCAATCGATGTTGATGCCGATGGAATCGCCGATGGCTGTGATACCCTCATCGACTCAGATGCCGATGGAATTTCCGACGCCAACGACACCTGTGAAGGCCATGATGATGCAATAGACGTCGATTCAGATGGAATTCCTGATGGCTGCGATGCTCTCATCGATTCCGATGGTGATGGAGTTGCAGACAGTGATGATTTGTGCGAGGGCTACAACGACACGGTGGACTCAGATGGCGATGGAATCCCTGACGATTGTGACCCTACACCAATGCCTGAAGAGGAGAACCAAACAAACGGCACGGATATTTTGCCAGATGATGACGATTCTTCCGATGCAGCCGCTGATTCAAATTCAACGGATTCCAAGATGACCTATGCAGTCATTGCTGCAATCATTGGACTCCTCATTGTATTCATTGCTGCGGCCGGTTTGGTGTTCATGAGGTCACCAGAAGAAGAACCTGAATGGGGTCACACACCATCACCAGACTTACCACAAATGGAGGCGGCCACTCAGGGACCACCTCTACCCGTGAGTGGTCTTCCAGAAGGATGGACCATGGAACAATGGGAGTATTATGGCCAACAATATCTCGACGACTTGAACGGTCACAACAATGGTTGATTTCGCAACCATTCAAGATCTGAGATGTACAACTGGCGAATGTCGTCTAGTCCAAGCACCAGCATGGCCAATCGCTCAAGGCCCATGCCCCAAGCACACACTGGCCATTCGCAACCCAGCGGCTCCGTCACTTCAGGGCGGAAGATTCCCGCGCCACCCAACTCCAACCATTGGCCGCGCCACTTCACTTCAACCTCCAGCGAGGGCTCCGTGTAAGGGAAGTAGGCAGGTCGAACTCGAACCTCTGGATACCCCATCTTTTCGTAGAATGTTTTCAGGGTGGTCACCAGCATCGGAAGGCTCGCGCCCGGCTCCATGATGATGCCCTCAATCTGATGGAATTCTGGCAAATGGGTTCTGTCAATCGTCTCCTTCCGGAACACCCGACCTATGCCAAAGACTCGGCAAGGAACATCAGGGGTTTCGGCCAGATATTGAATGGTATTGACGGTCGTATGTGTCCTCAGTAACCCTTTCTGACTCTCTTCTCCAGAGAATGAACCGCCCCAACCGGTGCTACCCGTTTCTCCACCCCGTTCGTGGATTGCCGTCCAATCGTCGAGGAAGTTCTGTGCAATCTCAATCTTCTCTGGATTGGTCAGATAGAACGTGTCCTGCATCTCACGAGCCGGGTGATCTTGTGGGATGAACAACGCATCCATGTTCCATCCCGCAGTCTGGACGAAGTCACCTTCGATTTCATCAAAACCCATCTCAAGGAAGATGCTACGAATTCGTTCGATTAGAGCCATCATTGGATGCGGTCGCCCACCGGCCGGAACCGGCGCATCGAGTTCGACATCATAGGGCTTGAAGTCAGCATCTCGCCATTCTTCTCCCTGCAAGAGTTCCGGCGTAATGTGTACAACTTCGAGGCGTTCTTCGAGCCCCCCTTCATCCAATTTCCTCCCGGCATCCGTCAAGCTCCAGACTCGCGTGGTCCCATCGGTGGATTCAATCAGCCCCTTTCGCTTTCGGAAGTGAGACAGAAGTTCCGCATCCAGATCGGCTTCATGGACACCATTCGCACACTGTTCGATGAAGGATTTCCGAGCAACCAATGTCACAATGGCTACATCTGTCGGTTCAGGCAGCACGAAGGCACCTTTCTCAAGTGAGCAACCCAGCCCCTTCAGCAAACCGACGGCAACTCCCGTTTCTTGTATGGATGTCACATAACTGGCCAGAAGGTCCTTCATCCCTCGAGCATCTTCGGGTTGCTGCTCCAACCAATCCCAAACTCCTTGTTCAAGAAGTCCGTTTTCATCGGCTGCGGCCCCTTCGGGGCCGAGGGACCAGATTGTCACCTTTGTTTCCTGGATTTCGACAAGCTCATTCTCTGCGAGCGCCAATCCAGCTCCAGCGACGTGGACCTGATCGTCCCATCCACAGGCGGCCAAGAGTTCGTCCAGACTCCACGAATCGCCCGCTCGAGATTGCAGCGCCTTCAGCATCCGCTTCTCGTTGTTGGACAGTTCCACGCGCAGGCCTCCATAGGAGGCCTCACCAACTCTCTTTCTTGACCGTTCCGTGAGAATTAGGGTGTTATTCCTCTTCTTCCCAGAGTTCTTGGCCACAGCCGGGGCAGGCGTATTCCGCCGGTTTAGGGCCCTCCATCCATTCGAGATTACCGCAGGATCCACAGAGAATGCTGGTTCGAATCGGGTCGTCGAGCGTGGTGTCCACCCTGTACATCACAGAGCCACCAGCACCTGGATCCAGCGTTTCTGCCTCGGGCGCCCATTGAGAAATATCTCGCTCCGACATCCCTCGTGGTTCTTCTTTCATCGAAATGGCCCAAACCAACATGAGGCTACCAGCAATTCCTGCTGGCGCCGCAATGGCCAACCCACTCGCCCCTGGAAGGCCCACAGAAATCCCTGCGGCGAGCAAAATCAAGGTCCATGAAGCGATGAAGAGATTGTTGCGCAGATGTTGCACTGCTCTCCCTTCCTAGTATTTGATGGCCGTTCCGTAAACGAGAATCTCGACGCCTGCAGTTTTATCCTTTCCACCTTTGTTTCGGGACATCACTGTCGTTTCGATTCTGATGTTGACAACTTCATCGAATCCAGCTTCGGCCACTTGTTCTCTCAGGCGCTGCTTGGCTTCCCTTCGAGCCCAGTCGACGACCTTCGTGTAGACGTTGATTTGTCCCCCAAAGAGACTCATGATTCCACCAATCCACATCTGTACCCAACTGGGTGACATCACCACATTGGCCATCATGACTCTGAATTCACGAATTTCACGATCTCCGAACGGTTTGCTCAAGGTCGTCAACGAATCTCCTGTGGTGGCCGCAGCCGTTTCACGCTGCAGCAGAACCTTTCTCTTACGAGGTTGGCTAATCATTGTGGCGAGCAGACTCAACAGCCAAGGGACAACGGTACATGAGCACACTACGGCTGCAATCATGAGCCCTACAAACGGTTCTTCTTCACCAGCCATAGGATGACCTCACTGTGCGACAACTGCAGTTCCATAGGCGAGTAATTCTGCGGCTCCACCGGCCACTGATGAAGTTGCAAATCGGACATTGACCACAGCATTGGCTCCGCGGGCCGCCGCATCATTCAGCATCCTGAACAGCGCTTCATTGCGCGATTCTTGCAGAAGTTCAGTGTAGGCTTTGATTTCTCCACCTGCGATGTTCTTGAACGCGGCTCCAATGTCCTTGAAGACGTTCTTGGCGCGAACTGTCGAACCACTGACCACGCCCAGAGATTGGGTGATGGTCATGCCCGGAATCGTTTCGGTGTTTGAAAATATCATGTTCTGTGCAGCAGTGGGTTGCATGCCCCTCGCTCAATGAAGACAGACCATCAAGGTTGAGTATCGGTGGAGGTTGTTTCCGCAGGGCGATGGAATCCACTGACCTCGACTTCCCCTTTGTCTTGACTTTTGATCGAACACATGATGATAATCAATAGGAGGAAGACGTTGCAGACCAGTGTACCACCGATTTGCATTCCGGCTTGGACGTCCATCCAGATCGAATCCTGAAACTCAGGAAAAGTTGCGTAATATTCGTTCATGATTGGTTGTATTTTCCATGCATACCACAATTGAGAGACGGTTGTGATTCCTAGCCACCCATAGGCGACTTTGTACCCATTCGGATCCAATTGGAACAACATGAAGATGGCCACGATTGCAATCACGCTGGAGATTAACCCGGTCCAGATTTGGATTGGACTGAGTTCATCGATGTCTTCCATCATATTTTTTGTCGCAACATAATTGTCCCATTCTTCCTTACTGGAATTCCACTCATCTTGTTCCTCTGAGGTTCCATTCGTCGGATAGACACCCGGTTCTTCCATTTCCCAATCATTCATGAGTTGATCATAGGGAATGAGGGCAGAGAATATGATGCCGATGATGGAGAAGAAGACCATGACGGACAGAAAGATGGCCAGTCCCCAGGACCACCATTTCGAAGGTCCAGTATTCACATGGCCAGTGTGGGCTTGCCACGGTACCGCCTGCATTCTCTGTCCTCAGGCACTCATGCGCCACGCATCCGCCAAAATACCTGCGGCACGTTCGGCATTGTAGGTTGGGATTGAGCACAGCCCAATTCGAATTCCACCCTTCAACGGAACCACATACAATCCTCTGGAGGCCGCTGCCTGAGCCACGGGTTCCGGCGTGTCGTGAGGCAGGAAAGCGAAGTAACCATCATGACTCGGCAGGAGCGGTACTCCTTCCTTCTCACAGCGAGCGTTGAACAGTTTGCGACGTTTGTTGAGCATCTGTTGCAATCGATCTCGCTCACGCAGCCAGCCGACGTACTTGTCGACATCCGAGTGAATCGAATGCAGCGTGGCTTGCGGCAATCGAGCCGCCCCCGACCAAGTGCCTCGGCCCGTATGCAACATGACCTCGACCAACTTGTCCACAAATGCTCCATTGGGGTGGAGCATCACCAGGGCCCCACATCGCTGTCCGTACAGGGTGTGACTCTTGGAGGCGGAGAATCCGAAGCAGACCAGCATGTTGCCGGGCCAGATACATTCCTTGGCGAACTCGGACAAGGTGTCGCCCCAGCCATGATGCTCCTTGGAGTAGGCTGCATAAGCACCGTCGATGAACAGAGTGACGCCCTTGTCGGGATTGAGGGTCGCCGCCTCAGCGAAGATTTCCAATACGCGCGCGCGACTCTCCGAAGTCAGAGACATCCCCGTGGGATTGTGCGCAGGATCGTTGAGCCAAGAGAGGACGTTGTCCTGATCTTTCATCAATTGGCTGAGCATGGATGTCAACGCCTCTTCATCCACTTGAGATTCTTCTCCATGCAATGGCCAAGTCGCGGTCGTGATTCCACATTCCTTGGCGATTGTGTTGTAGGGTCCCCAGTGCAATTCGCGCAGCAGGATGGCATCGCCTGGTTTGAGCAGATTTCGAGCGGACATGTACAATGCACCCGTGCCTCCGGGTGTGATGATCGCATCCGTGTGAATGCCGTGATGTTGAATCACAGAGAGTCCGTCTCCCATCGCCAATTCTTGCACCATGGTGCGGAAGTGAGGCAGACCGGGCAGAGGTGCGTAGGCACTCATCTCTAGATCGGCTTGTTCGCGCAGGGTGGTTGAGACCACTGGGTTCACTGCGAGCTCGCCGCTGTCTTCCAGTAGGCTTCCGACAGTGCCGTTGATGGCGTTCTGTCCGCTGGCTTTGGCTTCCTGATATCGGGCGAGCCACGAGAAAATCACGTCACGACCGGCCTTGGTTGAGGCGTGGCCGGGAAGCATGGTTGCTTCGAGTTCCTCAAGGCTCCATGACTTGTCATCATCGGACAATGCCGCAATCTCTTCTGGCTTCATGCTAGTGTTCAAGTTGGATGCAGACCATAATTGAATCGCCGTTTTTTCAACGAGAATAAGTCCGCTCTTTCAGATCGTTGTGGTATTTGCGACCAATCTCATCGCCCTTCCCATCAATCCATTCACTGAACTTGATGACTCCCAGGGGTTCCTCATCTGAAGCCACAAGTCCCTGCATCAATCCCTTGATTTCAGCGCGCGTGATGACCATGTCCTTCAGAAACAGACCCATGGCTTGCCCAGCCATCCAACCCATCAGGGGTGGTACGGGCATGACGATTCGGCGAACCCCCATGCTCTTCCGAATGAGTTTGACGAAGTCCTTGTAGCGATACGTTTCAGGGCCGGTTGCATCTCGGGTGATGTCCTCATTGCCGGCTCCCAGTTCAATTGCGATTCGGGCCACGTCGCGAACATGAACTGGTTGAATCGGGTACTTGCCCCAGCCAAAGTAACCGAACACGGGCAGGTATCGTAGCATCCAGGCGATGTTGTTCACCAACACATTGCGTCCGCCACCAAACAGGACGGTCGGACGCACAATCGCATAGGATATCCCGACGTTCTTCAGATTCTCTTCACTGTCGACCTTGCCGGCGAAGTAGGACCAACCCGGGGCTTGATCTGGGTGAGCCACGCTGAAGTGAACGATGCGTCGAACTCCCGCTTCTTTGGCCGCTTCAAACATGATGTTGCAGTTTCGAGTGGCGATTCCATGATCGAACCGCTTGCTCTGGTGGTTGTAACGAACCCAGTAGGTATTGTACAGCACATCCGCGCCGCGCAGTGATTCCACCAGGGCCGCCTTGTCCTCAAAATTGAGCGGATGCACCTCAACCTGCCCATCGAAGGGATCGTCACGACCCACAGCATTGGTCAATGTTCGGACTTTTTCTCCTTGTTCGAGAAGTTGATGGGCAATCCATCTGCCCGTGTAACCGAAGGCTCCTGTCACGACATGCATGTGCTCACTGGATGATGGCGAGCATCACTGCTCAATAATGTTGATTGGAGCCAACAGAGAGATTTGAACTCCCGGCCTGCTGATTACAAATCAGCCGCTCTACCAGCTAAGCTATGTTGGCGTAGCCCCGGCGAGCCGTTCTCCCTTCTTGAAGTCGCCGAAGGCTCAAGTGCGGGATGCGCCCCCCCGCGGCCATGGGCGCGACACGAATCGATGGCAATGCCTGTGGCGCTGCCCTCGAAGCCTCGTTGGAAGCGCGCATCTCTGCTTTGGGGTCAGCCCCCCATCTCGCTGTGGTCATCGTTGGCGACGATCCGGCTTCTCATGTGTACGTGTGTGCGAAGGAGCGCGCGTGCGCGCGACTGGGAATTCGCAGTACGCGAATTGACCTTGCAGCCACCGCTGACTACTCTGAGGTTGTGGCCACCGTCCAGCGCCTGAATGCCGATTCCGATGTCAACGGCATCCTCGTCCAATCCCCTTTGCCTGACGGGATGGATGAGATTGCGATTACAGATTTGATTGACCCGAACAAGGACGTCGATGGATTCCAAGCACAGAACCTCGGTCGTTTGGTTCAGGGTGATACCAGTGGTCTTCTCCCGTGTACGCCCGCGGGCGTGATGCATATGTTAGAGTGGGCTGGGGTTGAACTCTCTGGAAAGCGCGCTGTGGTCATTGGCCGCAGCCGCATCGTTGGAATGCCCCAATCATTGCTTCTGGCTCAGAAAGGTGCAGACGCGACCGTGACGATTGCCCACTCAAGGACACCGGACATGGCTGGTCTCTGTCGTGAGGCCGATGTCCTCATCGCCGCA
>JAKUOE010000077.1 GCA_022449845.1 Candidatus Thalassarchaeum sp. | reverse complement strand
CCAACCCGATGCGTCAGATCTATGTGCACGGGGGCTCATGGGTTGGGACTCAACCAATCTATCTCTCGATCATGATTCAGATGGCTGTCATGATGCCTCTGAGGATGATGACGATGATGATGATACAATTCTGGATTCGTTGGACAATTGCCCACTTGGTCAGACTGGATGGCAATCAACCGGGGCCTCTGATTACGATCGAGATGGATGCCAAGATTCAACCGACGATTCCGATGATGATAACGATGGCACTCTCGACACTTTTGACTCCTGTCCGACGGGAATCATTGGCTGGACACAGACTGCTGACAATGACTACGACATGGACGGGTGTAGGGATGCCGACGAAGATGGAGACGACGATTCGGACGGTGTCATCGATTTCGACGACTGGTGTAACCGAACTCAACTGGGTGCAGCAGTCAACATCTATGGCTGTGCATCATATGAATGGGATGACGATAGTGATGGGGTCATGGATGATACAGACCAATGTCCCGGCACACCTCTCGGCCTTGATGTGAACACAGTTGGTTGTGCGGATTTAGATGGGGATGGAGTCTTCGCTAATGTCGACCAGTGCCCTGCTTCAGAACACCGCTGGACCTCAAATGTCGATGGTTGTACGGTTCTCCAAATTCCCGTTTCCTGGCATTCCGGACCCTATTCTACCGAGCGCTTCGGTACAGTAGGCGATTTCACAATCCAGACCAAATCTGGCAACTGGGTGATGTCTAGAGATTGGGATGGTAATAGCACGTATCTGTTCATTTTCAATCAAGATTCTAATTCGTACATGTCCAGTCTCTGGTCTCAGGACATCGGTCGCTTCCTCGAGACATTGCCTGAGAACGGTCATGTGTTCTTCGGGTCATTTGACAGTGATTATCGGAATGACATCGATGCCATGAATATCCGCGTCGATACGTATCGGAATGGATTGAACGACGATCAAAAGGCCTGGGTTGATTCCCATGTTCATTACATCGACCAACAAGGTGGAGCCATCGGTGGCGCGCTCGGAAATGTGATTGGCGATTGGAGTGCGTTCTACTACGGCATCGATCGTTTCCAGCAATGGCGTGAAATCGGCTCCCTTTACAATTGGGCGGGCACGCATGGCGTCCAGTACCGCTTCGATTACATCGCCAAGATGCCATTGCAGTTCAACTCTGAATTCCCAACCGAGATGCGCCGACACGACCCCGGCGTCACGGTTGTTGACATCATGGTCGCACAGAGACACAACGGTGGTTGGGGCGGCGGTCATTCCTCACTGGCCAACGGTTCTTTCCCCAGCGCTTCAGTCATGCAATCATTCAACACAATGGAACTCTACATGCATCATGGATGCAGCGAACATCGTGATCGCTATCAGAAATCCGATGGTTCCTATGGAGGCTGTCACGAATGGGATTACAGTCAATATATGCAGATTTGCGATGAGGTCGGCAACTCATCCTCATGCGCCACCGAGTTTGGCTATTGGATTACAACCTACGGCCGTGAGGGGCGTTGGCTGACTGACATCTCCCCTCGTCTTTTCGAACTGATTGACGGCGGCGATCGCATGTTCCGCTACCGTGGTGCCAACGGAGGTTGGCTCAACGTGAGTGTCTACTTGTCAAATTGGGACGACGATGGAATGCGCCCGACAGGAGGAGAGTTGGCATTCAATGGTGGTTCATTCAGAGGTCAATACAACAACGAGTCTCAGTACAAGCGTATCCACGAACTCCAAATTCCAGAAAACACACAGCGTGTCGAGATCTATGCTGTGATTACAGGTCATGGTTTTGGAAAGGACAATGCGAATTGCGCTGAATTCTGCAATCACGAACATCGCTACAGTATGAATGGATACGTCACACAGGAAGACCATGCAATGGCTGGAAACAGCAGTGTAGGCAGTGATAATGAGGGCTGCGCAAAGGAGATGCACAACGGCGCAGCGGCCAATCAACTGGGTTCTTGGCCATACGGTCGTGCTGGCTGGTGTGCCGGTCAAGACGTGAAACCATGGACGTACGACATCAGTGATTGGATTGATTGGAACGGCAACCCGAACAGCCTACTTTACCAAGGATTGTATGATGGGCAGAATTACGTTCCTCAGAATGAACAGTCAGGTGCCAACCAGAACATCCACGCTAACATTTGGGTAGTGTACTACACCAATAGCAGTTCAAATGGAAGTGCACAGATGGAGAATCCTCCACCATCTCAATCATCAGAGAGTGGGCCAAACAATCATGCCACGGTGTTCAAATTGGCCCGTGACGAAGAACACCTACCAAGAGAGGATTAGTTCGCCTCGGGTTGGAGTGGTGGAGGTGCAGGGAATGCCTGCACATCTGGGCTAACATCTGGCGTCAAGAGAAGATTGTAGTCCGAATCACGTCTCGATGCGACAAATCCAGCTCTACGAATCGCTTCCTGAAGTTCGACTTCCAAGGCACAGGTCTTTTCGGTTCCTGATGCTGAAACAACGTTCTCTTCCATCATGGTTGAACCAATGTCGTCTGCGCCACCAAAGAGCGCCATTTGGGCGACATCTAGGCCCATGGTTGGCCAAGATCCCTGTATGTGTGGGATGTTGTCAAAAAACAGCCTTGAAATGGCTACATGTCGAAGATATTCTGTCGGGCCGCATCCCAATTCGATGCGATTCCGCCCTCGATTACGTTTTCCGAATACATTCACCTCAAGTTGAACCGGCCACGCGATGAATGATGTGAATCCGACCCACCCATTGTCCATGGCCTCGTCCTGTAATTGGCGAATCCGATCCATGTGCTTGACCCGGTGTAGGGCTGTTTCCCCAAAACCGATGACATTTGTTGCGGACGTCGTGAGATTGAGAGATTGCGCTTCTTTCATCACTCTGAGCCAATTGTCGGCACTCCCCTTCAAAGGTGACACATCGAGACGTACATCGTCGACCAGCATCTCAGCACCGCCGCCAGGTAGACCGTGCATACCAGCATCCTTGAGAGATTTGAGTACCTCGATTGTAGATAGACCACAGACCTCTGCAATTCCTTCAATCTCAATGGGTGAGAAACAATCTAGGGCAATCGAGGGATGCTTCTTCCGCAGGAATCGAATCAGGTCGGTATACCAGTCTAGGGGCAATTCAGGATTGACACCCCCCTGCATCAGGACCCGAACCCCATCAACCTCTTCCAATTCATAAAATCGCGCTGAAATTTGTTCGTAGGTTTGTGTGTAGGTCTCTTCGTGTCCGGGCGGGCGATAAAAGGAGCAGAATTGACAGTTGATTGTACAGACATTGGTGTAGTTGACATTTCGATCAATCATGTATGTCACATGGTTACCTGGGTTGACATATCTTCGTCGCTCGGAAGCCACACTGCGGAGCAGATTGAAGTCTGCTTCTTCGTACAGAAGTGTCGCATCCTCTATACTCAGACGAGGTGGAGATGGACCACGCTGACCCTCCAGCACATCTAGCCACATTTTGACTCCTCAGTTGGAGCCGACAAGAGCCTCGATTTCAGTGATTTGCTTGGGGCATTTTGCTGTGAGGACGATCGGCCCATCCTCCGTAATCAGAACATTGTCCTCGATTCGCACGCCAATACCGGCCCATTTTGGGTCAATCTCTACATCGTCCCGCCATGCACCGAAGTAAAGCCCAGGCTCCACTGTGAGGACCATTCCCGGTGCAAGTTCGCGTTCGGGCCCTTCATCCCCTTGTCGACCCCCGCCAACATCGTGCACATCCAATCCTAGGAAATGCCCAGTTCCATGCATGAAGAACTGACGATACTCGCCATCTAGATTCTCTCCCAGAGCCTCTTCAAGAGTACAATTGAGGATTCCCAATTGGATGAGTCCCTCTGCGAGGACTTCTGACGTGGCCTGATGCATAGCACTCCATGGAGCGCCCACTTGACAGGCTTCAATACCTGCAAGTTGGGCCTTGAGTACAAGTTCGTAGATGTCCCTCTGTGCATCGGTGAATTTTCCATTCACAGGAAAAGTACGTGTGATATCACTTGCATACCCATCGATTTCGCAACCGGCATCGATGAGAACCAAATCACCATCATTCATGACATCCTTATTCTCATTGTAGTGTAGGATTGTGGCATTGTCTCCACTTCCAACAATGCTGGGAGACGCCCACTCTGACTCATGGTAAAGGAAGCACCCTTCGATGATTGCTTGCATCTGCCATTCACCTCTGCCAGGACAACATCGCCGCATCGCTTCGATGTGTGCATATGCGGCCAAATCGGCCGAATACTGCATCAATTCAATTTCTGCTTCTGACTTGATGACGCGCATATCATCGAGCAACATGCCTGCGTGGAAACGAGTCATATTCTGAATGAGCTCATCAACTTCATTGTCTAGGCAAGGAAGACAGTGAATCCAGCCATTCAATTTCCCCTCTAAACCCTGCTCAAGATTTTCCCGACTAACTGTTTCGTCTACAGGCCAATCTGCAAGCGCACCTTCTACACCGGGCCTTCGCCCCGTCCAGATTTCCTTTTTGACATCTCGCGGTTGAACATAGAGGCAACATTTCCAATTGCCTCCATCGTGATAGAATACAGCGACTCCTCCCTCGCCATGCCATCCGGTCAGATAGTGCAGGTATGAGTTGAATCGATGCCGGTGGTGTGTATCTCCACTTCGAATCGCAACGGGGTTATTGGGGATGATAGCAACGTGACTCTCAGATTCAATTTTCGAACAGAAATCTTGCTGCCGCTGCCGCATCTCGGCATCTGAGATTGGGGCTGGGCGTTCCCCCAGTGCAGCGGTCACCCTCTCGTACATGATTGAGCCCGACCCGACGAACCTTCATGAGCCATTCGGCCGAAAAAAACGTACATTTTGCTTATTCCCGCTTCCATTTTGGAATGGTGGACGAATGCCCCCCATAGGAGCGAATGAGAATGAATACTAGGTAAATACTCACAAGAATTCCCGCGATTATCATCATCAACATCCAGAATCCAGCATCCTCCTCTTCGTCGATATACATGGGGTCAGATGGCGTACCTTGGACACCAAAGGTCACTGTGATGGTATCACTACCTCCATCATTATCGGTTACTTCCAGCATCAATGTGTGTGATTCTGAAAGATCATCAGGACACTGTAGTTGCCTCTCCCACCCTGTCATGATTGGTTCACCATCGATGTACCAGGTGCAGGTCAAACTGGGTTTGTCATTGTCCGTATCTGTCGAATCCGAACACTCAATCAACCAATGATCTTCGTCAGCGAGCGTCACGACACCCTCATCTTCCAAGGGTTGCCCTCCAATTCTTAGCACAGCCACAGGATCTTGGTTACTGATGTTGAATTGGTGAATTACAGAATCAGAGAATCCAGCATTGTCTGCAACCGTCAGGGATAGTGAGTAATTCCCCGATTCGGATGCGTCGACATCAAACGTTCGATAATCGTCCCCACTTTCGATAATCTGGCCATCGGCTCCACCATCAAGCACCCAGAGGAAGACCAAGCCTTCTCTCCCCCAATGCTGATCGCTACTCCCACTCCCATCGAATTGGATTACGCCTGAAGCCTCGACCACTTCGGTGGGTCCATCAATCATCGCAGTTGGAGCATGATTGTCAATGCCGACGGTTTGACAGGCACACGGTGAGGTCAATCCATCTTCTCCGACTGCGCGCACGAGTAGAGAATATTCACCATCCTCGTAATTCGTTGTGTCTAACGACCATGAATGACTGGACATTGGTCCAGTTAGGACACCGCTGACATTGTTCCATGTGATGGATTCAGGTGCTGCAATCCATGTGTGTATGCAAGACATGGAAATATCGCTATCATCGCTAAGAGCCCATTGGGCTCCAATAACTCCGTCATCGTCCAATGAGGACGCACTCAATGTCACTGTCCCCGTCAGTTGCCCAGATTCCTCATCGAAGATAATACGAGGGGGCAATTGACCCATCCCCTCATCCTGAGCAAAGAGGATGAGTTGTGCAACCTCACCCTGACCCGAGGAATCGGTCGCGTGGATTTCAAGTAGGCACGAACATGGCGCATACGATGAGAGATTGAGTTCAAATGAAAACGCCCATGTGGTTCTACTCGACTCCACAGAGTGGGCATTCTGTGACAAACTACTCTGCAAATCACCTTCATCGATAATTTCCAATCCACTGTAGATTCGCCATGAGAGAACAGCGGGCAATTCCTCATCAACGTAGCTTCCAGTAATCGTTTGATTGCCTTCTACAAACAACCCTTGTCCCTGATCGATGATGAGTTGTGGCGGATCATCGTTACCAGAACTTTCTCCCATTCCAGTCGGTGTGAGTAGAATCAACCCGCAGAGGGCCAGAATACACCACTTCCGCCCCTTGACCATGCTAAGGAGGAATCCTGCACTGTTTTCAATCGTTGGTTGGATTGAGCGCCCTAAAGGGCGCTTTTGACAGTGAAACAATCATTCGAAGTTGTCACAATGTTGTCCTTGACCAGGGAAACTCGTCGGCTCTCGCGGATTCGTGTACCATTTTTCTTCACATTTGTTGGTGTATCCATCTTGGTCCACATCGATAATTGCATCCGCAGCATCGAATGGATCGAACTGGAAGTAGTATTCCCATCCAGATGCCATGTCATCGTTGTCGTGATCTTGGTAGAACACTTCTGGACCATCTTCTAACCCATCCCCTTCCGTATCATTTTCGACTGGACTGGTTCCATTGAGAAGTTCCTCATAATTGGTGAAATTCTCCAAATCATCGTAGAATTGGCTACCATCAGGAGTGGTTGGATCGATATGGCAGTTGAATGTCGTCGGATCATTGTGCGAGGGGCAATATCGGTTCAAGAGATTGGTGCGATTCAACCCGTCCATGTCGAAGGCTTCTTCGCCATCTTCGATTCCATCCAAATCACTGTCAATCATACTTGGGTCCATCGGTCCACGAGCTCCAATGGCTTGCAGTTCCTCAGAACTCGAAAGTCCGAGTTCTAGGGCTCTGTCCGACCAATAGACCTCCCAACCATCTGGCAATCGATCTTGGTCGGTATCATCGTCCACTGGATTTGTATCCCAACGATCCGGCGCTTCCATGGCATTGGGCAGCGTATCGTTGTCGACATCGAAGTTTGCCTCGGGTAGACTACCCATTGCCGGGGCTAGGGCCCATCTTCCACCCTCTGATGGTAATGAGAACCCAGTGAGATTCATTTCGTGAATGAAGTACTTGGGGTCTGCTTTCCCGTCATTATCTGCATCTCCAGCGCTTCCGGACCATTCCTGAATTCCGTTGAGGTATATCCAACCACCAGCGGCCTTCTCACAAGTGGCATCCTCACACCCACAATGCGTGGGCTGATCATTTGGGAGGCAAATATGTGCTTGGAGCTAATTTGTTCTCGCCAAATATAATAGCAACTGCGATTATTAAGTCCTCATTGAGTCTAGAATTAATTGATGCGTCGA
>JAKUOE010000076.1 GCA_022449845.1 Candidatus Thalassarchaeum sp. | reverse complement strand
TTCGAATCTTCGCCGTTGGCGTCGTTGGCGTCAAGATTGCTGCAACAGGAAATGAGATGCTGTACGAGGGTATTGCACACACACTTGCGGACCCTTCACATGCAGCCACCATGGATTTGGTGTTAATCCCCGTTCTTCTTGTCGCATGGCTAGGTGTCCAATTGTTTGCCCTAGTACTCGGTGTTTTCAGTCCAAACATCCACACGGTTCGACTCCATTTCGTCGAGTGGATGATGCAGTTCTACGAAGGCAGCGGTTTGCCTTTCAAGCCGTTTGGATTCCAGCCAGGTCGGGTGGAGATTGAATAATCAGACTATACTAATTAGAAAAAAAATGGAGGTAAAAAACATGAAGATGAATATGAAGAATATGTTGCGACTGCTGCTTGTTCTGATGTCGGTGAGCCTGATTGCAGGTATCGCGACCGCTCAGGATGACGGCGAGACATCGACGAACGACAAGGACACAATGGCCAAGCTCGGCGCAGGTATCGCCCTGGCTGGCTGTGGTATCGGAACCGGTCTAGGACAGGGCCCGATCGGCGCAGCAGCGGTTGGAATGATTGCTGAGGACCAGAGCAAGTTCGGTACCGGACTGCTGTTCACTGTGCTGCCTGAGACAGTCGTTCTGTTCGGTTTCCTAGCAATGTTCTTGCTGTGAGAAAAACCACAACAACAGACACGATAGGAGGTGACGTATGTCTCTAGACACTATAGCGGATGAAATTGGCTCTATGGCCAAGGACGAGGCCAAGAAGGTCACGTCTGCAGCCAAGAAGGATGCCAAAGCAATCCAGAAGGAAGCCCAAGGCCAGGTCGATGAATACCATGCCGATGTAATGGCAAGAGCGGAACGGAGTAGTCAGCAACTCGCTGTCGAAACCGTTGCGGCTGCAAGACAGGCAAATCAACAGCGCTTGCTGGTCGCTCGCAGGGAAGAACTCGACACGACTTGGGAACAGGTCGTTGAAGCCGTCAGTTCGGCCAAGTTCAAGGGTCGTTCTGACATGCTCAAGGCGCTGGTTGCCGAAGCCAAGGAAACTGGAACTGAAGGCATGAGCCTGAGGCCAGTATCCAAGGATCGAAAAGCGCTGGAACAAGCCGCCAAATCAATTGATTTTGGCGATGATATCGATGGAATCGGTGGCTTCGTCCTTGAGAGTAAGGATGGAGCCGTTGTAATCGATTATCGATTCGAGGGTCGCCTACGCACCGCGTGGGAAAACAGCCTCGGTGAAGTTAGCACGATATTATTCGGTGAATGAGAGGGTTATCAATGGGTGAAATCGCAGTCGGTCGCGGCAATTGGGCCAATGCGTCTGCACGTAGCAAGGCGCGCAAAGCCAAACTGCTGAATGAAACCCAGATGCGACAATTGATGCAACAAGGACCCGAGACGATTGCTGCAAGTATTGGTGATGTCGGCTACCGCAAAGAACTGGACCTATATTCGTCCCGTCTCAGCGGCGCTGACCTCATCGAAGCAGCGTTGAGTCACAACCTCGATCGTGAATTGAGTGAAGTCATGGGATTCTGCCAAGGTCGATTGCACCGGATTGTTTCGGTATTCGCCTTGCGTTTCTCCTATCACAACGCCAAGACCGTCTTGCGGGCAGTCAACAGTGGGGTCTCATCCGAGGATTTGGCCAACATGGTTCTCCCTGAGGAAAATGATCTCAACACCGATTGGCTGGAACTCGCCAATCAGAGTAAGACACTGGCCGATGCAGCACTCGCAATGAGGGGGACACCTTGGGGCGCTGGAATCTCCGGTGTCGATTCGGATGCACCATTGCAGTCATACGAGGATGCCTTGGATCGACATTACTACAAGGACGCCATCTCGGCTTTGAAGTCTAGCGGCCATCAACACCGCCCTCTGCTCACCCATCTCCGGACTGAGATTGATCACCGCAACATCATCAATCTACTACGCGCGCTACGTCAGAATATCTCCACTGAACAGCGTAGTGAATCGATGTTGGAGGGCGGGCAAACACTTCGGGGCAACATGCTCCGAAATGCTGCCCAGGCAGATTCGCAAGAGGCGCTCATCGAAGTCCTTCGGCGGCTTCCCAATATGGACACATCAGGCCTAGAGGAAGCAATGCAGGAGGCCGGTGAATCGGGCGGCCTCGATCCCGTTGTGACCTATCTTGAATCTCAGCAACGCGATTCCTTGAGGCGATTGAGTCATCTGAATCCGTTGTCTGCCTTCCCGATTATCCATTATCTTGAGAGCAAAGTGCTTGAAGTGAGAAACATCCGTCTGCTCGTGCGTGGCAAGGCGGCTGGCCTTTCTGATGAGGTCATTGAAGCGCACATGAGTATCTGAGGTGAAATGATGGAGATTGCAGTTGTAGGTACTCCCGAGTTCACACTTGGATTCCAATTAGCAGGCGTGAATCGCCTGTTCCATCCTGAAGGTGATGAAGCACTCGCAGATACGATGCGTGACCTACTCACACAGAAGGAAATCGGTATTGTCGTCATCGACAGTGCCAATCTAACTCGATTGTCCGACCGACTCCGCTCGCGGATCGCGGACAGCATTACGCCCACAGTTTTGGGCATTGGGACTGAGGAGGATAATACCCTCCGAGAGTCCATCAAATCGGCGCTCGGCGTCGATCTATGGAAGTGATTCCAAAAAAAAAGGAAGTGACGAAAAATGAGTGACGAAAATGGAGTGATTTACCGCATCTCCGGTCCTGTAGTGACGGCTACAGGCATCCGTTCGCGGATGTACGAGGTTGTGCGGGTAGGACATGAAGGATTGATGGGTGAAGTTATCGAACTACACGGTGACAAATCTGTGATTCAAGTGTATGAAGATACGTCTGGCATTCGACCAGGCGAGCCGGTGGTACGCACCGGTCAGACGCTATCGGTTCAGTTGGGACCGGGTCTGCTCACGCAGATTTACGACGGTATCCAACGTCCGCTACCGATTCTCGCTGAAACGATGGGGACATTCATCGAGCGAGGTGTCGACGCTGACGGTCTGGACCAAGAGAAATTGTGGAACTTTGAAGCGACCGTATCGGTCGGCGATGAAGTCACCTCTGGCATGACGATTGGAACGGTTCAGGAGACTGAGACAATTGTTCACAAGGTCATGGTCCCTCCAGGTCAAGGTGGAAAGGTCACAAGCATCGAATCTGGTGAGTTTAACGTCACTCAGATTGTCTGTTCTCTGGACGACGGTTCAGAGATTGCAATGATGCAGAAGTGGCCCGTCCGAACACCTCGGCCATTTACCCAGAAATATGCTCCAGAAACACCGCTCGTCACCGGTATGCGCATTCTGGACTTCCTGTTCCCCCTTGCAAAGGGTGGCGCAGCTGGAATCCCGGGTCCATTCGGTTCGGGTAAGACGGTCACGCAACAGTCATTGGCCAAGTACTCCGATGCCCAGATTGTGGTTTACATCGGATGCGGTGAAAGAGGAAATGAGATGACTGAAGTGTTGGATGAATTCCCTCACTTGATTGATCCGAACACCGGCAAACCGCTGATGAATCGGACCGTGATGATCGCCAACACATCAAACATGCCCGTGGCTGCACGTGAAGCATCAGTGTACACTGGAATTACGATTGCTGAATACTTCCGTGACATGGGTTACGATGTAGCGCTGATGGCCGATTCGACCAGTCGATGGGCCGAAGCCATGCGTGAAATTTCCAGTCGTCTGGAAGAGATGCCTGGTGAGGAAGGATACCCTGCGTATTTGTCCAGCCGCCTCGCAGAATTCTACGAGCGTGCTGGCCGAGTCGAGACACTTGAAGGTGAGGATGGTTCAGTGACCGTGATCGGTGCTGTATCTCCACCTGGTGGTGACATTTCTGAGCCCGTCAGTCAAGGTACGCTACGAATTGTCAAGGTATTCTGGGGCTTGGATGCGCCTCTTGCGCGTCAACGGCATTTCCCCGCAATCAACTGGTTGAATTCGTATTCTCTGTATCCTCAGAGTCTCGCCCAGTGGTTCCGTGACAACATCTCTCAAGATTTCCCTGAGGTGCGCACTGAGATTAGCAGCCTGCTCCAAGTCGAAGCTGAATTGCAGGAGATTGTCCAACTCGTTGGTTCGGATGCTCTGCCTGTCGACCAGCAGTTGACTCTTGAAGTGGCCCGCATGATTCGTGAGTTCTTCTTGCAGCAGAACGCGTTCCATGACATCGATGCCTATTCTGGTGTTGACCAGCAATACCACATGGCCAAAGCCATCCTAACCTTCCAAGAATCCGCAAAGGCAGCCATCGCTGCTGGAGCACAACTCGAAGATGTCGTCAACGTCACCGGTCGAACCGACTTGATGCGTGCGCGCTTCGAAGAGGGTTACCTCGATCGAATGGATGACTTGGTTGAGAATATGACGAAGCAGATTGCATCTGCAGTGGAGGAGTGATTTAGATGAGTGGAAAAGAATACAGAACAATTACCGATGTTAAGGGACCTCTTGTGTTCCTCAACAAGACTGAACCCGTTGCCTTCGGCGAAATCGTTGAACTGCGACTGACCGATGGAAGCATGAAGAATGGCCAGGTTCTCGATACGAGCGACGATCTTGTGGTCGTCCAAGTGTTCGAAGGAACGGCTGGTGTCGATTTGGGTACCGGTGTCAAATTCATGGGTGACGTGTTCAAGTTGCCAGTGAGCAAGGATCTGATTGGTCGGATTCTCGATGGTGCCGGTCGTCCCCGTGACGGTGGGCCCGACATCGTGGCCGAAGCCAATGCCGACATCATCGGTGCGGCAATCAATCCATACAGTCGACAGTCGCCACACGATTTCATCCAGACCGGTATCAGCGCCATCGACTGCTGTACCACACTGGTCCGTGGTCAGAAGCTACCGATTTTCAGCGCGTCTGGTCTACCACACAACGACATCGCACTACAGATTGCCCGCCAGGCCAAACTGACAGATTCTGATGAAGAGTTCATCGTGGTGTTCTGCGCCATGGGAATTACTGCAGAAGAATACAACTTCTTCCGAAGTGACTTGGAGAGAACGGGTGCACTTGAGAACGCTGTGTTGTTCGTGAATTTGGCGGACGATCCTGCTGTGGAGCGATTGATTACTCCTCGTCTAGCACTGACTGCCGCGGAATATCTGGCATTTGAGCACGATTATCACGTGCTTGTGATTTACACGGATGTCACCAACTACTGTGACGCACTGCGTCAGATTGGTGCCGCACGTGAGGAAGTTCCAGGTCGCCGTGGTTATCCCGGTTACATGTACACTGATTTGGCCATGCTTTACGAGCGCGCCGGTCTAGTGAAGGGGAAGAAGGGCAGCATCACGCAGTTCCCGATTGTCACCATGCCCGGTGACGATATCACGCACCCGATTCCTGATCTCTCAGGATACATCACGGAAGGCCAGATTGTGATTTCACGCGAATTGCACGGTTCGGGTATTTACCCACCAATCAACGTTCTACCCAGCCTGTCCCGATTGATGGGTGGTACCATCGGTGAGAAAACCACACGTGAGGACCACAAATCGGTCTCTGACCAGATGTACGCAGGTTATGCTCAAGGCCGAGAATTGCGCGGCCTTGTCGCCATTGTTGGTGAAGATGCTCTGAACGAACGTGACAAGCAGTTGTTGGATTTCTCTGGGCTATTTGAGGACAAGTTCCTTCGTCAGAGTCGTGACGAGGACCGTTCTATCGACGAGACGCTTGACCTATGCTGGGATTTGATGCAAAACATCTCGACCAAGTATCTGGTTCGTTTGGATCAGAAATGGATTGACAAATACCATCCGTCCGAAAAGAAGTGAGAACACTGAACTGTTGATTGAAGGAGGTGAGATACATGGCGTTGGACATCAAACCCACACGTTCTGAACTCATCAATCTCAAGCGTCGAATCAAGCAGACACAGAACGGTTACAATCTTCTCAAACTGAAGCGAGACGGGTTGTTCCATGAGTTCCGGATGTTACTCTCTGAGATGATTGAGGCCCGGGAAGGCCTAGTCGCAACCTACAGAGAGGCCGTGCAGGGAATCAGTCTTGCCGGCGCCATCGAAGGCGGTCTCGCGGTCAAGAGTGCAGCGATTGCAATCTCCAATCGTCCCGAGGTCGAAGTCAAACCTCGCAATATCATGGGTGTTGTCGTCCCAAGTGTCGAGGGCAGCAATCTGACGAGCACCATCCTCGATCGAGGCATGGGTCTCATTGGCGGTGCAGCGTACATCGATGAGGCTGCCGACGGATATTCGAAATTGATTGAGAAGATTGTCAAAGCCGCAGAGATGGAAGCGACTCTGAAGCGCTTGCTCGTCGAAATTGAGGCCACAAAACGCCGTGTCAACGCACTTGAGTTCAAGGTCATCCCTGAGATGCAGGAAGCCCAATCATTCATCCAATTGCGATTGGAAGAGATGGAGCGCGAAGAAACGTTCCGTCTCAAGCGATTCAAGAACAAGTGAGCAGGACCTACGGTCCTGCTCGACACTTCGGTCAGGCGTGGGTCATATATCGGTTGAAGGGACGCCCGTCCCACCAGAGGTGGGACTATGACCGAGCCTGACGTGCTTTCGCCGATTCCAATCGATGCGAATCTTTGGTCTCATCGGGAACTCCTTGAACGGATTGTTCAGCGTTGGTTCCACATCGTGGAAGAGATGCACGATGTCGAAATCGGATGGGCGGTGACACTCGGTGGAGATCAAGACAATGCTGACAAGGCACTGAATTCTCTGAACCGGCATTTGCGAGGCTTGTCATGGCTCGCCGTTCTACAGGAAGGCAGTCCATACGATCTCGTGATTCTACCAGAACCACTTCAGGGCGAGGGTATCTCGGTTGGCCAGACTTCTGCGGTGTGGACCATTTTCACATTCTTCCTGACAATGGCCGGTGCAGCTTGGCTACAATTACAAGATTCCGAATTGAAATTGACGAACAGTCACCTGATGCTTGAGTCATTCTTTTTCTTTGCATTGCCGATTTCATTTGTGATGTTCGTAGGTAGTGAACTCCGCCGTCGAATCGCTCTCAGAAATGGAGTGGATTTAGGCCACCATATCCCATTGGCAGTCCCGTTTTTGATGACCCCCGGTGCTCCAATTTGGCCATTTGGCCTCATTGGTTTCACCAGCCAACGTCGCATGGACATGCTCCCATTTCGCAATCGCCGTTCTCTGGCGGCAATCACGTTGATTGCACCATTGACAATGATGGTCTCCGGGTTCGCCTTCACCATCGCTGGGTATTGGCTCACTTCGAACACGCCACCCATTCTAGGCAACACCCCAATCCTTGTCGAACCGTCGTTGTTACCTGATTTCGTCTTGGGGTTCCTCCTATCCTCTGACGAAATCTCTCTTCGTTCAGCATGGCTTCACCCTCTGGGGCTGGCTGGCCTCTCCCTCACCACTATGGCTTGGATTCTATTGCTCCCTTTGCCCGGATTCCCTGGCGATCGCCTCCTTTCAGCATTATTGGAACCGGGTGACATGGAAGATGGCGTCACTCAAACATGGTT
>JAKUOE010000075.1 GCA_022449845.1 Candidatus Thalassarchaeum sp. | reverse complement strand
ATCTCAGTCATAATTCATCCGCGGTATTCTCTCGCTGATGATGTCGTCGTCTGATGAACAGGCCGAGGCCGACCCACCAGGCGATTTCAAGTGAAAGGATGAGAATGGCGAAACCGAGATTCAGATCGCCGCTGCCTTGGTCAACGCCGGTGGTCTCTGCTGCCTGATTCCATGCCTCTCCGAATTTCATGTGTTTTTCTTCCCATGTGTCACATGGAAATGCCCGCACGGGGTGTGCCCGCGTGGACTGGTGCCGCTCCCGAATGTACTCCGTCTGCTTCCTCCATAATGATGGTCAGCAACGTGTTCACGAGTTTGCGGAGGTCCTCCACCTCACCTTGAAGACTTTCCATCTCTTTCGCAATAATCAGTCTTCGCTCTTCGCTAGTAGTCATGTGCATCCCATCATGAGGGATTGCTCCCTCAAACTGGCGTTCTCATCGGACCGGTCTATAAAGGAAACGATTTTGTTCGGTTTCGGAAACCGTTTCGAAACATTATCGAGTAAAGCCGGGAATCGTTTCAACCCAACAAACGCTCGATAATCTGGGCCTTTGTCCCACTGCTGTCCAGACCCTGTAGTTCGGCCAGCTCGACCAATTCGGCTTTCTTCAATCGCTTCAGTGTAGACGGAGTATGGGTGATTTCAGTTGTAGGCTCCTCGACCTGTTCATCAACAGGTTCTGGCTCAACCTCGACGTATTCATCGCCAAATCCAGGCGGTGCGGGTGGTTGAACGGGTTGACTGTGATGATCAATAATTTGTTTTGCTGACCAACCTTTGTCCATCCACTCATGAATCGTGGATTCAGACCAATCGGGGAGGGCACTTCGCACCTCTGCAACCGAAAGTAATCGAGGGTCTGGGTTCGTTTCGTCAGGCGCAGGGGTATTTTCATCTGAAGCGGCGAAATCGGCGGCCGCACGACTCAATTCACTGTGCTTCAAGTAGCCATTCTGGTCCTCATCGTAAGCCTGGGCGAATTCTAGGAATGCGTCCTTGTCGTGAATTCCGTGTGATGCAATCACATGTGCAACGGTTTCATCATTGAAATCGAAGGGGTACTCAACATCATTGGTTGTAGTCGATTGTGTCATGAGTGATGTGAAATCAATGGCTGCACGATCGAGTTCTTCGGCGTCTAGGAACCCATCATCATCACGGTCATATCGATATGCATGGGCCAAGAACGCGTCCTTGTCAAAGATTCCATGTCGAGAAACGGTGTTCCAAAGGGTGTCTTCTTCGTAATCTAGGCGTATCCGGGCAGTGGTGCCGTAGTTGTCCTCGCCACCATCATCCCAGATTTCTTCGTCGAGATATTCATCCATCGATTCACTGGGCTTACGAAGAACGATGACGCTCAGCAATCCAATGACGACCACAACCAGAACACCGACAACCGCGACAAGTAGAACGGTCGTCGTTCCTGCCCCGGATGATTCGTCCGCTCCGTTAACAACGAATTCTTTGACTGGAATCAAATTCGAAGAATCATCGTCGATGATAATGTAGAGATTTGTGGTCCCTGCCTTCCATGCCTCCCATTCAAAGACGACGGAGGCATCCGAATCCATTGAGGTAAGAATGAGAGTTGTCGAGTTATGAGTGTGCCACTCATCTTCAATCATCTCGACAAGGGTGACATTGATACTACCCCCACGCAATCCTTGGTTGGTGAAAAATGCTTGAATCGCTACAATATCGCCAAAGTTGGGCGAAAGTGGTTCGATGGACCAACAACTCTCACAAATCACAGGAATGAATTCAATGATTTCTAACAGAGGAACACGGGGTGAATTTTCCGTGCCATCGCCCTCAAGTTCATTGCCAGCCAAATCGATAGCCTCGAACCACAGGATAATCTGATCACCCTCAAGCAATCTCTGACCATCGGATGGGCGTAAATCCAGTTGATTTGAGAAATGAGTTCGCTCACCTTCCACGCTGACGTAAGCTAGATCACCGGAACCGCCAATTCCAAGGCGTGGTAAGCCATTTCGATAATAATCCCAATGAACACTGAGATTCTCAGTAGGCATCCCTCCAGCATCTTCAATCAAGATGTCAATTTGTACCGCATCCAATTGGTCGCTCTCCAATCTCAGGAGTGAAGAAGATGGGAAGCGGAATTGGTCGAAAACAACTGTGGGTGCGTTGCTATCGATGATGATACTGGAATCAGTGTTGGACACCGATGAACCGGAGCCGGGGACATTGAGTACGAGCAATTCAATCGGTAACTGATTCGCAGGTGGCGTCCGAATGGGTAGAACCAGCGATGCGTTGAACAAACCACCTTCCTGAACATCGACAACGTTGTCAACAACAACACTACCAACTAGAATTTGGGCGCGAACGGCGAGATTTTCACTCGGTACAGGGATGGCGACGGAGGTCGCCGCGTATTGCACAACGCCTTCGACAACGAGTTCATCACCTTCCTGAACATTCAGCGTGATTGCATCACCCTCGGAAATGGGTGGTGTGAGGTCAACGAGATCGGTGGCGACAGCCACGAGGACATTATCAAGACGCCATCGTAGGGCGTTGAGATTGTTCACATTCGCAACTGTTGCAGTGTCATCTGTCACTGTAATACCCGGGACATACCAATTCTGAGAAGTCGGCGTTTGCCAATCCATACTGAATGTGATGTCCAAGCGTGAGGTGTCTTCAGACATTGGTGTCACAATCGCCGAAATCGGTACGACGTGGCTGTTTTGGGGAGTGGATAGAACATCTTGACGTGGGTCGTAGTTGAATTGTCCCAGCGGGGCATAGGACTGCCCGGCGAGATATACCGCGATGTCGTCGAGCGTTTGAACGGCGTTGGCGTCCTGTACAATCATCGAGAACGTGTGGGTTTGTCCAGCGAGTAGATGTTCGTCCCATGTATCGAGGGCAAAACCAGTGTTCAACAATGTAGTGTCTGTGTTCTGAGCAGTCTGCAATGTCGCCCAATCCGAATCTAAGCCTGGACCGCCACCTGAACCGCCGTCTTGGTAACTATTCCCTGCCCAATCTGTGCCGTCAACCCACAGACTGACCTTGGCATTGAAACCATTCGTTGCAACTTGGATATTTGAGAAAGAGACTTGTTGCGAACCACTACGCAGAGGATACAGGCTCTCCGTCATTGAAAGGTATTCAACGCTCTGAGCAAAACCATCGCCATTGGTGTCATCTATCCCTTCGCGCCAGTAGTGTAGAGTGACAGCCTCGCCTCGATCCTGCGCATCTGAAACAGTGAGATGTACTGTCAGAGGGGTGATGGGGTCCCAAACATATCCATTGGCATCTAGTTGTCCGACTGATGTAGAGACGAGGAATGGGCCAGCGACTGGCGCCTCATCGTCAATCAATACAGTCACAACGGGTGGGCTTACCGTTGAATCATTCGCGCCAGTGGAGCCGGTGATTGGACCAACACGTCCAATCTTCGGCGAGATTGTGTGGCCACCTGCAGCCTCAAGTGTGACGTTGCCTGAGAAGGACCCATCACCATCAGAAATGAGAGGCATCTCATTGCCAGAAATGTTGACAATCATCGCAAAATCACTCTGGAGTGGGCGATGATCAACGGTATTCTGGAAGCGGACCGACCCACTGATTGACACGGATTGACCGCTGCGTGAGTGGAAGGGATAATCTGGTGAAAACTGATTTGACAAATGACGGTCTTGGTCATCATACACTTCGAATCCACTGACTTCAAGATCGTTTTCTACCGCCTGACTACCAGAACCCCCTGACTGGGCTACGGCCGGTGCTATCGCCTCACCCGTGAGATTGTAACTCAGTGAGGACCAATCGATTTGTGCGACATCGTCCCAAGTCCACGAAACCCGGAAGCGCCAGTCGATCTCAAGAATGCCGCCAATCTCCGTGACGCTGCAATCCAATTCCATGGGTAGTTGATTCTGTCCCGATGTTTGAGAGAATGTGGCCATAGTTGATGATGGATTTGAGACCTCAAATACAACAATGGTCCCATCGCTAGCTGCACCAGTAAGGGTCGTCTTGGAGATAGCAGCGTTGTCGTAGAGATGATTGTGGCGTGTCGTAATCTCAACAACATCGCCATCTGGATACAGGGTGTTCGGAACGGTGAACGGATGGTTGGTAATCATCAGTTCATGGTGAATTCCGCCATCGAAAATCACGGCGCCCGCATCAGCGGAGTAAGTCACCGGGATGTCGACACTGTCACTCACACTTTGAGCAATGGTAACACGATGGAAATCGACCATTTGCTGTGTGAGACCAGTGATATTTTCAGAAATCGAATATCCAATCGTAATCGCATGGATATCAACCAAAGCCAAACCACCGGTTGACAAATCGAAGTCTACCACTCTCCAGTTTCGATTGGTTTGGGGTTGCGTGTGGGTTGGTTGAACCATGTTGATGTATGCAATCATCGTAGATGAGAGGGCCCCGGTAGAGTACCCATCGTTGAATGTGATTGCTTGTGACGAGCCGATGGTCAAATCGACAGGAGAGGGTGTGGGGTCCGTGAGGGATGAGACAACAGCCGAAATGACGGCCGTGTGAACGGTCGCATCTTCAGGTAATAGGACTGAGATACTGGCGCCAGAGGAATCGACTTGCAGCCCCGATGTGGCCGTGTCGAGATTGTGAGTTGTTGTGCCCGATGAGGTGGTGGTCTGATAGAGCAACTGTTGCCATCCATGAGTCCCATAGACCGTGCCCGTGGGGAAGCTCCAGTCAATTGTGCCATCACTGGTCACATCCGCTTCGGGATTGATGGCGGGTTGACCGAACTCACCTTCTGCCCAGAGGGAAGAAATGTGGCCTCCGGGGTTGACTTCGATTCGAATGCCAAACCCAGGCTGTGGTTCAGGGAAAGTAATGGTTCCAGACGTACCAATCTGTCCAATTGTCGAACCACTTTCATCAAACGCTCGAATGGTTACCTGTGAACCCACACCGGTGAAATCAACCGAGGTAATCGGGCGACTTGAAGGTGTGAATGGGCTGTTGATTTGGAGAACACTAGAACCATTGTTGGTTAGATTGCCATCCCAGAGATCCAGTGTCGAGGCAACGTTCCAACCATTTCCTGTACCGCGCGCATCCATCATGCGGATGGAGCCGACGTGTACGGCATCGACGAGAGGAGTCAGGAAGGGATTATCGGTGCCCAAATTGATTTGAACGCGGATGCCAGTGGATTGTGTGTCTCGATTCAAACCATGTAGTGAAATGGGGAATGTGAGATTCACAAATCCATCAATGACAGACCCTGACGAATCCAAAACCGTTCCTGTTGCCCATGTGTCGTCAGGAACCGTGCCATCAATGTCAATCATACCGAGGCCGAGCGCATCCATTTGCAATAGGTCGGAGACCCAATAACCCTCATCAAGGAAATAATCCACTTCGAGTCCGACGTCATCCAGATACCAACCATCATAACTGACAATGGAATCGCTTTCAAAGGAAAAACGGAACCATACGTTTTGGCCAGAATAAGCAGTCAAATCTCCGGTTTTTGTATTCCATAGGCTGTGTTGACCCTGACAACCAAAACCACCCGGTGGGATGGCGTTTCTGCCGTCAAATATACCTAAATTGGCCAAATTAGCATTGGTATTGAATGGCAAGCCAGTCGCATCATACCAATTATTTCCGGGATCAAAATGTGTCCATGTCTGATTGTCGGTTGAAATGAAAACGGCACCACCATCGTAATTTGATTCTGCACAAATCCAGTGACTGAATGTGAGGCGTGCACTCGCCCCGGAAGGAATGGTGTATTGTGGAGAATACAGATGGTCCCAGTTGCTACCAGAATAGGAACCTGCAAGATTGACACCGAAACCAAATGGAGCCGTGGGGAACAAAGACGGGCCATTGGATGCAGAGGATGAGACGGGGCCAAAGTCCCAGTCACCAGTCGCACTCCAACCATTCGGGAAGCCGCCGGGTGCTCCAGCAGCACTGTTCTCAAATCCATCTGTGCCTGAAAGTGCACCGGCTCCAATCGAGATGTATTGCCAGTCGTTCATTGCATTGTTGATTGCATAATGGGTCATTGACGATTGAGAATTTAGATTATCGGAAACAATGACGTTGCCACTACCATCGAGTACCGAGATACTGTCAAGGGTCAAGCCTTCCTGATTATCCGGTGTGCCTCCGTACTGTACCGAACTATCGGTATCAACACGATACCGTACATTCACCTGATTTTGCCCCTGGAAGGTGGTAGGTATGCTGAGATCTAAGGTGATGAAGCCATTGGTTTCGTCCCCATATTGAGTGCCACCAACGGTATATCCAGAGGCTGGGATTCCAGATGTCCCGGTACCAGTCAAATCGGTCCAAGTCGTGTTATTCGACGACATTTCAACCCAGAAATTGTCCCAACTCGACCCTTCAAGATCCCATTCAAGCACAGTCCGTAATGTCGAACCTGTGCCGGCTGAACTGAGATTGAATGAACGCTCCAATGCGGCTTCGGCGAGGTTTGAGTACTGACATGTACTTGCTGAATTGGTGTAACAGCCATGATGCCAATAGTTGGCGGCACCACCCAAATTTGTAATGGATAAATCGTCAAGGAACCAACCGGGCATCCCTGAACTGTTCGAATCGGTATGAATCTGGAATCTGAATTGAATTTGTGTTGAAGAATTAATTGAAGTCAAATTGTCGAGGATGAAGAGTTCCTGAATCCAGCCCGTTTCGATTGAATTGGACCATGCTGGGAATGTGCTACTGTTGGAGGGAGTTCCAGCAGGAGTACTGCTGCTATTCATCGTCACATTGGAATTGTAACCTCCAACGGGTTCAATCCACGTCCAAGCACCATTGTCAAGTTTGTATTCCACCCAAACGCCATCACCTGCTGAAGCATCGGTATGACGCCAATTCCACATTGTGAAATTGAAGTGATTGATTGGAGATGGGATGGTGATCGGCGCGGCGACAAGTGCTGCATCCTCACCAGTGGGAAGGGGGAGTCCAGCCATGGTTGCAGCCACAGTAGACCCTGAATAAGCAGCAGCAGGAATATTCCCATGAGTCAACTGACGAGTGTTTCCCACAGTTGTACCATTAATTGTAGAGAGAATGGAAGGTTCCCAAATTGAAGAGTTCCCTGATTCAGTCCATCCACTGGCGAAATTCAGAGTGACTTGTCCTAAGAAGGAGTCGACATTGCTAACGGCAGCATCGGGCAAAAGGGAAAGTCGACCATCGAAATGGTCCATTGTGGCGTCTGTGAATTGACCCACCGAGAAATTCGTCGAGGTGTCGACTCGCCATTCGGTCCCATTTCCACCTGACACCATCTGATTCTCTGCAGTCATCCAGCCATCGAGAATAGTCGCATTGCTAGGGACATTCCACCCGTCGACCTCAACATCTTGGCCACTGGAGGCGATTTGAGGTGGACCTGCCCAACTGCTGATATCGGCAGCTGCCCATGGCAGAGATACCATCATGAAGGTCAGCAATATACTCAACATTACCTTCCTGTTCTTTCGCATGTCGCCGAC
>JAKUOE010000074.1 GCA_022449845.1 Candidatus Thalassarchaeum sp. | reverse complement strand
CATGATGAAATTTACAATGCCAGCCTTGAGATTCTGTTGGCCCTTGCCGAGAGAATTCACCCGAGTCAAACCACCCTCATTCTGGGTCACAATCCCGGATGTGAGATGCTTGTAGCCACATTGAGCGGAGAATATCATCGAATGATGCCGGCGACCTGTGCGCTATTCACCAAGGTCGACGATGGTTGGAATATGGAGGGGGTCCTTCGTCCGGGTGAATTGGACTAGAACTCTCGTTCAGCCTTGTCACCGGATGACCAATCATAGATTCCCTTTCCAGTTTTCTTTCCAAGTTCTCCTGCCTCCACCAATCGGTCAAGCAAGGGGTGAGGGCGATACGATTCATCTTCAAATGCGTCCGCCAGATTGTTGAGAATGTCTCTTCGAACATCCAATCCGACTAGATCCGAGAGTTCCAGTGGCCCCATCGGGTGCCTGTATCCCAATCGCATGGCTGTATCGATATCGGAGGCAGAAGCCACACCATCCGATAGCATGCGAATCGCCTCGTTTCCTATAACGACACCAAGGCGACTCGTCGCGAACCCAGGGACATCATTGACTAGAATTGGCGTCTTTCCAATGGCTTCTCCAAACTCACGTGCAAACAGGATTGTTGATTCATCCACCTCCTCATGTCGCACAATCTCAAGCAATTTCATGAGTGGAACAGGATTGAAGAAATGCATCCCAATCACCTTCTCTGGTCTCTCAGTGAATTTTCCAATTTCGGATATGCTGATGCTAGAAGTGTTGCTTGCTAGGATTGTATGTGAAGGTGAAAATTCATCCAATTCACTGAAAATATCTTGTTTTAACGTCAGGATTTCTGGCACCGCTTCAATCACAAGATCCACCTTATCCACAGCCATCGCAAGTTCTTCATGACCAAATGTGGTGATATTCCTCATCCATTCGGCCTTCTGCTCTGGCGTGGTCTTGCCTCTTTGGATCCCCTTGTCCCAAAACGCTTCGATATTGGCCAATCCGGCAGCGAGTCCATCAGGAAAGGCGTCGTAAAGCCGAGTATCGTAACCGGCTTGCGCACATACTTGCGCAATCCCGGCGCCCATTGTACCCGCACCAATCACGGCAATTCGGTAATTCATCTCAATCATCTTCCCTGCCATAGGCTGCGAGGGCCGCTTGGAAGAGCCGTTGTCGGGGGACATCGTGTTCCAAGAATGAATAGAATGGTGCTAGATCTTTGAGGAGTTCAATGGCGGCAATATAGGCGCCGTAAATGAACGGCTCCGCCTTTTCTGTTGTCGGGATCATGATGCCCAATTTTTCCAATCCCTTCCGAGTATCTTCATCCCAGATTGAATAGGTGTGTTTCATGAAGTGCAAATATCCGGAGATTCGGCGAACGTCCAGAACCACCTCATCCGACAGGCTCTCCAGAAGAAGCGTGTCAGGATATCGAATCGCGTACAGCATCAACATCACTTCTCTCTCGACATCAGTGTGCCAACTTCGGGGGCCGTGCCCCATCCATTGGTCAATCATATCGAGCATCTCACTGGTATAGGGGCGATAGACTCGATAGAGCAGTTCCTCGTATCCGTCGGGATTCTGACTCTCGTGATTGTGCTGCGCATCGAATAAGTCTGGCACCCTCTCAAAGAAGGGTTTCAACCGTTCGCGGTCGATGCTCAGCAGGGCGTGGACCTGCATGGTACCACCCCGTTTCACTCCTTCCATTCGCGGTACTGAATCCACTCTTGCTTGAAGTATTCCTTGAGTTCAGCCTCGTCATCATCGTTCGGTAGAACTGAGTGGAGATATTGCTCCCAATCATCCTCAGTTCCTTCAAAGGGTTCACCATGGAGGTCGAACATCTTCCCTTGGTACATCCCAACACTTCTGTTGAATTTGTCAGAGGGGATGAAGAGCGCTGTTTCCCCCTCCTTCCGTCGAGCATTGATTCGGTCCATCTCTAGATTGAGTTCCGCGAAATAATGTCCTCGACTCTCTTCATTGAGATGTTCTCGATCCGCTTCGCCATCGTTTTCCCGTTCGTCATAGCGACCCTTGATTCCATACACGTAAGCCCACTGTGCCGATGTCGATTCATCGACACCGAACAGGTCCAGCCCTGTACTGACCCACTTGTTGACGTACTTCTGGATGAGTGCACATGGAATCACTCCTTGATTGACGATTCTGCGGATCCCATTCGCACCTGTCCCAAGATGGAATGATTCCTCCTTGAGCATCGGCCCCATACTTGCGGCGAGTGGCTTGAATGATGAGGTGCTCAGCATCTTGAGCTGGAATTTCCCATCGCGGTCGATGAAATGCGTGAACATGAAGAAATCCAACCAGTGATCGATGGGTTCGTTGAATGAACCCAGCAACCGAGGTCGATCATCCTCTCCACGGATGGGATTTGCGGATGAGTTCCGCTCCAGCAGTTTCTGAGCCTCACGAATACCTTGGTCTCCGAAATAGTTGCACAGTACATAGGCCATCTGCCAACCATGTCGCTGCTCTTCGCACATAATCCGCATTGCAGACTTTCGATCGTATTCTGTTGGGGCCGTCTCTAGGAGATGCCACTGTTGTTCGACACTTGCAAATTCTGTGTCGCCCTGAACACTCACCATGCTGATGATTGCATCCCGGACAGTTTGTTGAGGCACTTGCATTCGTCGCTCCCACTTCGGCATCCCTTCGAAATCTCCGAATTCAATGGTATCACCCGCAGTCTCCCAGTCAAACTTGATCTCAAACCGGTAGTCACCCAACCATGCTGGATCAAAGCCAATGCGAGTCTGCCACTCGTTGAATTCATCAATCCATGCCTCAAAGTTGGGCTGATACTGTTCAACAATATCCGTTGTACTCATGTGTCTCACTCCTGTTCAAGCGCCTTCAAATCGAGGCGTCTTCTTCTCGACATATGCTGCAATGCCGGTCTTTGCGTCATTGCTCTGGAAGAGATCCGATTGCAGTTCACGCTCAAGAGCCAGATGGTATTCCAATGGAATCTCCATTCCACTCTGCACACTGCGCTTGATGTTTCCAATGGCCTTGCTGGCTGCAAATGGAAGTGTGAACTGGCCTGCGTAGTCCAGAATGTCCTGGCGGAATTGGTCATTGCCGCCATCCCAGACGTCGTGAACAAGATCCATCTCCATGGCTTCTTCGTAGGAGAATTTTCGACCAGTGACCATGATTTCCATGGCCTTGGCCTTACCGACAAGTCTCGAGAGTCGGGCCGTCCCACCGGTTCCGGCGAGCACTCCGAGAGACACTTCGGGCAAACCAACTTGGCCTGCATCCTTTCGTCCGATGCGGATATCTGCAGCCATGGCGATTTCAAGGCCACCACCGACTGCGTGACCATTGAGCGCTGCAATGACCAACTTCGGTGTCTGCTCCAAACGACTCAGGGTTTCATTGGCATGGAGGCAGAAGAAATACTTGAAGCCGGGACTGACCGAGTCTAACATCGAGATGCTCGCTCCAGCTGAGAAGAACTTCTCTCCGTGACCGGTCATGATGATGACAGATACATCATCATCGAATCGTGCCTTGAGCACAGCTTCGTCGATATCTCTCATCATCGCATGGGTATATGTGTTGACCGAGGTTTTTCCCTCGACCCATGGTTCACCTGCTGAGTCAGATGATAGTTCAATTATTGCGATTCCGTTGTCGGTGACACCGTAGTTCACAAGGTTGTTTGTCATGGCTTTCAATGCGGGCCAGTTCGTCATATTCAGGGGGATTCACAACGGGCATAAGAACCCGACGCAGGGGTAATCCGGCCCCTACGGGGCCGTTCAGTACTGCTTCTCAGAGGAAACAAACTGTCGAGTTCCATCGGCGACATGTAGTATTTCAGAGTGAACAGCAACACGATTTTCGCTCAGAAATTCAACCCCTGGAAGATATCCAGAACACACGCCAGAGGCGACGAAGATTGCATCATCGGATTGGCACAAATCATCTCGTTCCCAAACCCGGTCAACCTCATCACCGACCATTTCTTTGGCCCGTCGTTCATGATCCTCGTTGGTCGTAATCAGCCGACCTTCGAAGTGTCCTCCCAAACCGCGAAGAGCCGTTGCCGTGATGACACCTTCAGGTGCCGCCCCAATCCCCATTAGCATGTCAATGTCTGAATTCGGATCTGCCGCATTGAGGGCTGCTGATACATCTCCATCTCCAATGAGTGGGACGGCAACATCGAGCGCCCGCAAATCGGCAATGAGTTTCTCGTGTCTGGGTCGATCCATCACGACGACTTTGAGATCTTGTGGCGCCTTATCCAAGACTGAACAGGCCTGCTCGACATTCCATGCAACATCTGCTTCAAGGCTAATTTGTCCATAGAGTTCAGCTCCACCTGCAATCTTGTCCATGTAACAGTCGGGTGCGTGCAGAAGTGTGCCCCGAGGGGCAGCGGCGAGGACTGCAATTGCATTGGGTAGATCAAGAGCACAATGATTCGTACATTCCAGAGGATCTACGGCAATATCGATCTGTGCAGCCCCTTCGACACCTTGTAGGGAGCCAAGGGGCTCACCGATGTAGAGCATCGGTGCATCATCCCTCTCGCCTTCCCCAATCGCGACTCGTCCATCGAATGGTACTGAATCAAACACGGCTCGCATCGCTTCTACAGCGGCTCCATCTGCCTTTTTTCTCTCACCACGTCCACGCCATCTGGCCGCGGCGATTGCCGCTTCCTCACAGGCTCGCAGGAAGTGGGCGGCAAGGGCCGACGTGGTCGTCATGCCGTTCGCGAGAACGTGGGGGTTCTCAATCCTGCGCCTCGGACTTGCGCTTCTCAAGAACCCGGATATCACGGATTCTCGTACTCGGATATTGTCCACCCGAATCCTTCTCCAGTGATTTCACCATATCCCAAGCACAGAGCAACCCCGTCGACACTCCACAGAGTGCTTCCATCTCAACACCAGTCTTCCAATGAGCACTAACGCTGACAGTGCAGCGCAGGTCATTTCCCTCCCAGTCCCATGTCACTGAGCACCCCTCAATTGGGATAATGTGGCAATGGGGAATGGATCTGGGTGTCTCTTTGACGGCTTGGATGGCTGCAACCATGCTGGCCTCCAAAACATCACCTTTGGTGATCAAACCATTGCGAATCGCATCGGCTGAATCAGATGACAATTCGAGGACACCTGTTGCGATGGCGGAACGAGAAACGATGGGTTTGTGTCCCACAGGGACGATTGCATCTGTCAACCCAAACCCTCCTTCCAGTGCGTCCCGTCGGCCCGTACTTCCTTCTTCCACAGAGGGGCTTGGGCTTTCAGTTCGTCGATGAGCCATGAACAAGCTTCGAATCCTTCTTTTCGATGTGGACTGGCGACATGGATGCACACAATATCCTCTCCAGGCAATACCACTCCCGTGCGGTGACTCATCGCGATTCCGCCGACGCCGAACCGTTCGATTGCTTGAGCCGCCAAATCGTGGAGAACACTTGGTAACCTCTCTGCCCAAGCATCAAATTCCAAGTGATGTACAGCCACTCCGTTGTCGCTTCCGCGTGTCAGTCCAAGGAATGAGACGATGCTTCCACACCCTTCGACCTTCAATTTTGAACGTAGAGTATCGGAGTCTAGACATTCAGGGGCATCCTCAATCAAGATTTGACCCATGTTAGCCGCTCCGTCGTCGTTTGACGAACTCAAGCACTGTGTTCATGAGGATTCCGCACAATCGCCTAAATACTCCAACGCAAGGGACAACCATGGCCGATGCATTCCGGGAGAAGGCGACTCCGGGTCTCGTCCCGGCACTACAGTCGGGTCCATCTCACGACCGACCCATCTTCGATGGAACCAAATTGAACGTCATCGATGATTTGTGCGTCGGCTGTTCTTACTGTTTGATGGCATGCAAAGATGATGCTCTAATCGTTGAAGGATTGTGTGAAGTCATTCACGACAATTGCACAGATTGTCTACTGTGTCTACTGTGGTGTCCAACGGGTGCCTTGGTTTACTCCTGAGGTCGAAACATGACCGAGAAGAAACGTGTCGTCGTCGTAGGCAGTGGGATTGGGGGATTGACGGCTGCAGTGAAGTTGTCTCAGACCCAGAAATATGATGTTCAGGTTTACGAACGCCTCTCATTTGCTGGCGGTCGCTTCACTCAGCACGACCACGATGGATATGCGGTCCCCACGGGCGCAGTGCACATGGTCCCTCATGGGATGAAAGGACCATTCGCCAAGATGATGTTTGGGAAGATGAGCAAAGGTGGATTGGATCTCGGGCGCCATGGGTTGGAGTTCCTCCCTTCGATGAAATTCGCATGCCGCAACATCGACGGTGTCCATCAGGGATCCGATGGGCCGATGGAAATCATGCGTTGGTTTCCATTCAAGGACACATTTAATCTGCCTCGACTGTTGCTTGCTCGTGCGAAGAAGCCGGGAGGCCCAGACGAGACACTCGATGGCGAGACTTGGATGCGAAAGCGATTTTCCGACCCCTTCGTGGATTTTCTTGACGCATTCATCAATTTCGCAGCTAGCGTTCGCTTCCATCAGATGCCAGCCTCAACCACCGTCCGAATGATTCAGAACTGTTTCTGGTCCGATCGCCCACATGTACCCAAAGGCGGTTGCAAATCTGTCATCGACGCCCTGCGCAAGGATTTGAAGCAATACGGTGGGAAACTCAAACTCAGTCACGAGATTACTGAGATTATTTCTGGTGATGAGGAAGCGGCCACAAAAGGTCACCGATTCGCCGTCGGCATCCGTCGCCGAGGCCGTGAAGATGCTACGTGGATTGGTGCTGATGCGATTATTCACAATGGAGGTCACCCAAATCTGTTGGACACGTTATCCGACGATTTTCACATCGCTCAAGATATTCGGGATCGAATCAACAATACACAGGCCGCCGGAGGTATCGGCTTCGTCTTCGGCCTCGATGACGAGATCCCTCACCGAGATAGCGGTGTGACAATGCTCCCTGGCCTCAGTCGAGTGGGTGGTTATGTGATTCCGACCTTCTCTGATCCTTCATTGGCCCCCAAGGGTCGACACATGATGATCACACACCAGTATGTCCCCAAATCCGACATCAAGGCTGAGATTCAGCGGGGCCGTGAAGAGCTACATTCAGCACTCCCTTGGTTGGAGAAACATGGTGAAGAGGTTGCGGTTCACTCCTATCATCGGAACTGGCCCTGCAATCGAACACCACAAGGCTCTGAATTGCCGGGTGATGTGGGTGTCGAAGGCATTCGCTTGGTCGGTGATGGTGTCAAGGGCCACGGTTGGATGATGATTGAAGGGGTGACTTCCAATGTCCCCGATGCTTTGCAGGGAATTGCAGCATCCTTGCGTAACTAATCCACCTTTGTGCAGGTTCGAGCATTGTGTCCGGTATCCCCCCAGATTCGACACGCACGGGTTCCTCGCATGGCCAACCGACTCGCTCGATTTTCTGCAGCATTTGGATTGATGGATGGGCACGTTCGTACATTGTGTCCAGTTTGACCACAAGACGCACACGTCCGCCCACTTTTCGCCACAAATTGACTTACACTATTCGATTTATGATGCTATT
>JAKUOE010000073.1 GCA_022449845.1 Candidatus Thalassarchaeum sp. | reverse complement strand
ATCGCCAGGAATCGAGTAGTAGCCTGTAATTGAGTTCAGTTGTTGTGAGACGCCATCACGTAGACGGGAGACTGAACCACCGGAACTCATGGCTGCAAGATCAATTTCGACGAGATTCTCATCGAGTGTGATTGTTGAGACACCGATTTCTTCGGTTGATGGGATCCAAGCGATGACACCATGGCTTGCAAAATCGAAACTAGTAGGCGATGGATCCATTCCATGTCCGGTGTCAAAGGTCAGATAGGCGCTCCCATTGGCAGCGGTGGTGACGGTGCGGACGTCTTCCTCGATTTCATATCTGAACTCGACATCTTGGTTGGAGACTGGGTTTCCGCTGGAATCGGTGACATTGGCCCAAACACCGAGGTCGGCGTCCAGCATCCATGCAGGGAATGCAAGTCCGACGTTGAGATCATGTGTTCGAGATACAGGATTGTACTGATCCAATCTGAAATCAAGGTCGACGCCGACCTCGATTCGCTGATGCCACCATGCATCATTTCGCGCATCCTCACACCACCAACGATAACCATTGATGTTGCCCGTACTGGCATTGTAAGAAGTCACGTTGTATGCATTTGAACAACCCGGGTAGTTGACCCCGGGGTCACCTGAACCGACGACCTCGAAGCGCTCTGTGGTCGGGTCTGAGGAATCGTCGGGCAATTCAAACAAGTTGTCGTAAACATCGCCAGACCAAGTGGTGGTGGTGGTGGTTTCTGTATCCCAAATTTCACCAACACTCATTGGGAAATCATAGATTTCCTTGGGGGGAGCATAACTCGTATCAATGCTCATGTCAGCGAGTGCGAGTTCTTCACCAACAAACCATGCAGCAATACCTGAGATGTTATTGAAGTCGACATCTAAATTCATGTTGTATGTAATCTGACTCAAATCAGATGCGCGAATGATTTCCTCCATCTCGACTTGGACCCGAAGATCACCAGGGACGGTGACGGTGGATGCGAGACTTGCATCATAATCATTGAAATCTCCATATGAAAACAGTTCGTAAACGAGCGTGGAGACGTTCTCGATGGTCTCGTACCGAATGTCGACCACTTCGCGGGACAACTGACCCGTCAGAATGTCGACCTGGGAGCCAGCGGCACCACCTTGAATCAACTCTTCAACATCGAATTCAGAGTCGTAAATCCATTCATCACCAATCCGCCAATTGGCCACATCAATCAAACCCCCACTCTTGGTCGAGACGAGATTCAAGGAAGATTCAGGCTCCAATTCAGGTTCGATTTGAGGCTGAGAAAGCGGCAGCAATATCGAAAAAATCAGCAGTAGCACGAGGCTGGTCGGTAGCAGGCGTGAATGGTCACCCATAGGGTGACCAGAGAGGAGACCCCTATTCAATTGCCCGCAATGCGGATTATGGAGATAATTGTGGTACTCCACATCCACACAAACATGACATTGCGCGTCAGTTGTGTAGGCGGCCGCCAGCCCGTCAGTGCTTCTGCGACCTCCTTTACGAACCAGCCTTCTTCATGCTCCTCAACATGCTCATTCTGGAGCAATTTTTGCTCCCAAGTCGTGAAGATGCAGGTACGATCATTGAATCGCCAGTGCAGTCGAGTCAGTGGCGTCAAGATAGCATGAATCCACCAAGAGACGGGCCAAGGCAATGCCCAGCCAAGCATGAGGAACAACATCACCAACAGATGGCTAAGTCGAACGCATTTTGCTGCAAACCAGCGCCACATAATCTCACCAAGGGATGTGTCCATCTAGATACAAGCGGAGTGCGCACAAGGCCAAACCCATGTAGGATAGACCCCAACCCAGATTCGCCGCAGTCTCATCACTCATGTGCCAGCCCACAAGTGCACCCATTCTCTGAATGAATCCGCCCTGTTCTCGGGTTCCTGCCTTGGGGTGCCCACGCAATTTCATCTCAACGGTGGAGAGGATGCAAACGTCGGCCGTCTTCCAGTGAATGAGCATCATCGGAATGAAGAACATCCCGAACCACCATGCTTCATGCCATGGCAACAACCAGCCCCAAGGGACGAAGAACGTTACACCCACATGCAGAAAGTAAACCGCTTTGGCTAGCGCCAACCGAATTGGACCGACGTCGTCGGTCATGTTCGTGACCTCAGAGGAGGTCGGCGAGTTCATCCTGAATGATCTCGACTGCCTCAAGAATTTCGTCCTTGTGGCGTGCGCCGGTAATCACCATCTTGCCACTGCCGAAAATCAGGCAGACAACCTTGGGGTAATCGAGACGATAAATGAGACCAGGGAACTGCTCAGGCTCGTATTCGACCTTGTCGAAAGGCAGGTGGAAGGTCAAGTGGTTCAGATTGAGTTTGCGGGGTTCGCCAGCTTGTGGCTCACCGGTCCACTTGTCGACACCATCGTAGTCCTCAGGATAGTGCAGAGCGTAGGTCGCAACCATGTTCTGAACTTCAATCTGGACATCGCTGAGTTCCCATGTTTCGATTCCTGCATTGCGGAGATCGCCAATCATGCGCTCAATTCCAGTGTGGATATTGTCCTCGTTCTTCCCACCTGTGCATACAGCACGGCCGGAGCGGAACATGAGAATCGCCAACTTGGGGTCGACGACGCGGTATACCACACCCGGGAACTGCTCGGGTTCATACTCGCAATTCAACTGGATTGCGATATCGGGGAGGTTCAGTTCCTCGGCCACACGGGTCGAGGCAACGACGTTTACTACTGTCAGACGGGCTTCATCACTGGTTTCCATGGGAGAGCCGTAAATAAGCCCCTATTTAAAGGAACACTCGGCGTCATTTATAATCAGATTTTCGAAATCTGTGGCACAGTCATTTGTTTTCGATGCACACGCCCGAAGCACCCAGTCTAGAGACCATTGTTCGGCCACCCACCAGTTCGATTGCTTCGGCGGTTCTGCGGGGTTCGGTGGTCAAGGCAATCATACAGCCTCCCCCTCCTGCCCCCGTGAGTTTGGCCCCGAGGCTGGATGGGAGGGCTGCGTCGACCATGCGATCCAGATCTTCGTCTGAGACCCCTAGGCCCTGTAAGAGACGATGACATTCGTTCATGGCGATTCCAACCGCTTGCAGATTCCCCAAAGATAGGGCTGTAGCCCCGGCTCGAGTCACGTTACCGATTCGCTCGATATCCTCCATCTTCTCCGGATGATTGGACAGCAACGTTGCGACCTTGGCCACCATTTGTGAAGTGGGCCCCGGTCGACCAGAGAATCCGATGACTAGGCTGGCTTCAGATAGAGATGGAGGAAGATCAACACTGTGGACCTCCCATGTTCTCCGGACCCCATCAATTCGCAAATCGCGAGTGTACTGCCAATTCGCCTGACCCTCTTTCTTGTCGGAGACCATGACGACGCCGCCCAATGTCGAGGTGCTGGTGTCGATGGGGCTGGCACGACCGCCTTGCGCCTCGGCCTCCGCGAGATGTGCAGTGGTTGCGATTCCAGGCAAAGGGAGTTCCTCTGCCGGGGTCCCACGAGAATGCAGCAATGCGGCAGCAACAGCGGAGCAAATCGCAGCGCTGGAGCCCAATCCTGCAGCGCCGAATAGGTCGCTCTCAATCTTGATGGATAAGGGGTGACCTCCATCATTAATCCACATCCGTTTGAGCATTGCATCCAAATGAGGATGGCGCTGTTTGTCGAACTGCATGCCATCGATGAGCCATCCGGACTGGGATTTCTCTATGATGACACGAACTCTAGCATCGATGGCGACAGCCACCGCAGGTTGACCATAGACGACCGCGTGCTCTCCAAAGAGAATGCACTTCCCCGGCGCACTGGCTAGCACCATGTCGAGGCGTGGCGACCCTGCCTCATATCGGTATCTCTCGCGTGCGCGTGCGAGAACAAGTTCAAGGATGGGTCACAGGTAGGGCAGGTTGCCCGAGGTGATTCCATGGACGATGAGACCGACTTTGATGTCATCATTATCGGGGCCGGTTTCGCTGGAGCCGCCACGGCCTTCCAACTTCTCAAAGAGGGGATTGAAGGGGACCGGATTCTCATCTTTGACCGTGGGGAGCCCATCGGCAGCAAGAATCTGACCGGTGGAATTCTGTGGGGGCGCGAACTCGATGATTTTGAGGAATTCCTCGGCAATTGGGAAATGGATTGTCCCGGAATCGAGCGCTCCATCAATCACAAGAAAGTCGGCTTTCTAAGCAGCGAAGATGCACTCTTCGTTGAAGGTCGATTCGCCTCATGGGATGGCACCGGGGGCACGGAAGAACCGAGCCAAAGGGCCTCTTGGTCTGTCCTTCGAGCCAAAGCGGATGCGTGGATGGCCGAAAAGATGGAGGAAGCGGGAATCTTTGTCATGGCTGGCATGAAGATTGACCAACTCCACATCGATGGGCTCGACCCGGGATCCTATGATGCCCGAGACCTCACTGACCCGGCCCAAGACAGCGGAACTGGCGCCGCCCAGAAATGGAAGGTCGACAACCTGCCAAAGGAACTCGTTGACAAGATTCGCAACGGTTCCATCTGTGGAATCGTCCAAGATGGTGACGTGATGACCAGCAAGGTTGTCGTGATTGCTGAAGGGACCAATTCGGTTCTCACGCGCGGATATCACTTTGATTCCATGCTCCATGCTCAATCCAAGGACGATATGTTGCTCGGTGTCAAGGAAGTAATTCATCTCGGCAAGGAGAGAATCGATGAGCGATTCAACTGCTTTGCAGGCGATGATGAGCGCCCACCGAGTGGAATGGCGATGGAATTGGCGCTCTCTCTGTATCGCGACATGAGTCACGAAGCATGGGAGAAGTATCCCAACACCAAGGGTCTGTATCCAAGATGTGGGGGCTTCTTCTACACCAACAGAGATACCGTGTCCTGTGGAATCATCGTTCAACTCAAATCATTGCCAGAGGGTTTGCACACCTACGATTTGTATCAGGCCTTCAAGGAGCAACCGGCAATTGCTGCGCTGATTGAAGGTGGAGAGGCCATCGAATACGGCGGCCATCTCTGTCCCGAATACGGATTGCATCGAATGCCGCACCGATTTGCACGCGATGGGGCCGTCGTGGTCGGTGATGCGGCCGGACTGGTCTTTGCCAATGGAATGCAGATTCAAGGGATGAACAACGCACTTCACTCCGGCAAGTTGGCTGGCAAGGCAATCGCTGCCTGCATCGCCGACGGAGATGTCAGTGCCAAGGCGTTGGATGCGACTTACACGAAGTCTCTCAAGGCCAGCTACATCTTCCGTGATCTCAAGCGATTTGAGCCAGCAACCAAGTTCCTCAACGACCCGGCAAACTTCACCTGGGTCCCTGAACTGGTCGGCACGACCGCCAACCGAGTGTTCCGCGAAATCGGTGAAGAAAAAGTGACGGCGGAAAAGGTCCTATTCGGCGTAAGGAAGGAGATGCGGGCCAAAAACAAGGCAAACAAGAAGGGTATGAGCCTCTTCAGGATGCTGAAGTTGGCCCTATTGGGACGAAAACTCTGAGGTGAAATGATGTCTGAAGCAATCAAACTGGGCCTGTTCACCTACGATGTCAAGAATGGGCTCGGCCTGATTGGATACAATGTCGATGAGCACGAACACGCCCACATTATCGTTGAGACCAGCAAGTGCAATGACTGCTCCCACATGATGTGCGTCTGGGGTTGCCCCGCACAATGCTACAACTTCCGCGACCAAGGCCTTGAGGAAATGAAATTCCAGTATGAGGACTGCGTCGAATGTGGCACCTGCTACATCATGTGCGACCAAGGGGCTGTGAGTTGGAATCATCCCCGGGGTGGCTTCGGAATCACATACAGTCAGGGTTGAGAGTAAGCCATGGCACTACACGTGTATGACACGCGAACACGCGAGAAGCGACCGTTTGAGACCGCCCGCACCGGCGAGGTCGACATGTATGTCTGTGGGATTACACCATACTCACCTTCTCATTTGGGTCACGCCCGCTGTTACATCGCATTCGATTTGATTCATCGTTGGCTGGAAGCGAGTGGATGGACGGTGATTTATGTCCAGAATTTCACCGACATCGATGACAAAATCATCAACGCAGCCAGCGAGGAAGGGGTGGATTTCCTAGAGGTTGCCAACCGGAATATCGCTGACTACTACGATGCCATGGACAAACTGAATGTTCTCCGTGCAGATCACTATCCACGAGTCACAGAAGTGGTACCCGAAATCATCGAGATGGTGGAGACGCTCATCGAAAAGGAACACGCGTACGTGGCCGATGATGGCGTCTGGTTCAGTATCGAATCCGCACCCGAGAAGTACGGGATGCTGACCGGCCAATCCATCGATGCGGTGATGGCCGGGGCTGGAGGGCGTGTCGATGAATCCGGTAAGAGAGATCACAAGGACTTCGCATTGTGGAAGGTCGCCAAACCCGGTGAACCTTCATGGCCCTCACCCTGGGGAGATGGGCGACCTGGATGGCATATCGAGTGCAGTGCAATGTCGCTCAAGCACTTTGGTGAGCAGTTCGACATCCACGGCGGTGGGCACGACCTACGATTCCCACACCACGAAGCAGAAATTTTCCAATCCGAATGTTGTACGGGCAAGACGCCATTGGTCCAGTATTGGATGCACAATGGCTTCGTCAACATCGATGGCGAGAAGATGAGCAAGTCTCTCGGTAATTTCTGGACCATCACAGATGCATTGGAGAAATATGAGCCATTGGTCCTGCGTCATGCGCTACTCAATGCGCATTACCGCTCACCCATCGATCTCACCGAACAGTTGCTCGAAGATGCCAAGGGACACCACGCCAAATTGGTCGAAGCCTATGGACATGCACTGGTCGTCGGGGAGCAAGCCAAGAAGGCAGGAATGCAAGAGACGCCGCGGCTACCACAGGCAGATGTGACCTCGGCCGATTTCCTCGCCAGCAAACTCGGTCTCCTAGAGAAACTCCTCCAAGAAGCGGCCGTCGCCATGGATGACGACTTCAACAGTCGCCAAGCACTGGCCAAAGTCAGCAATGGAGCGCGACTGATTCCACAAATTCTCGACAGTGAGGACATCGATGAGCGTGACACGGCGGCCTTCGCCATGTATGCGATTGATTGGTTGGAGGAATTTGCAGGTGCAGTCCTCGGACTACTGCCGGACAAGGATCAGGCGATGGCCGTCCATGACCCGAGTTTAGACCCGGCCCGCCAAGCCATCAAGGACGAAGTGGAACAACTGCTAGCTCGCCGTGCAATCGCAAGAGCAGCCAAGGATTGGGATAGTGCGGATGAGATTCGCGATGCACTGGCTGCAATGGGTGTCGCAGTCAAAGATACGCCAGATGGTGTGGTCTGGACTCTGGAGTAATCATTCCTCAGGTTCCCGCATCATCGAGAGTATGGCTGAACCACTCAGTAGAATGACAATGATGGCTGCAATAATGCCGACATTGTAGAGCATCTGTGAATCGGATTCGCCTTTCTGGTCGGCATCGTCGCCTCCAGAATTGGTATGATCGGTTGATGTCAGTGTGATGGCTGCGCCACCCCAGTCCACACCGGTGTAGGATTTGTTCTGTTCATCATAGGAATGCAGTTCCAAAATTCGCGTAATTACG
>JAKUOE010000072.1 GCA_022449845.1 Candidatus Thalassarchaeum sp. | reverse complement strand
CCAACATCGCCCTAGGAGCTGCACTGACCAAGCGACACGGTTGGTCAGTGCAGCTCCTAGGGCGATGTTGGTCCTCGAAGGAAATGATTTGTTCCAACACCGCGCAGTCCATGGACAGGCGATTATGGGTGCTTTGGCGACGCTCACATTCGACTATGGACTCCCTGTCGTGACTGCAGCGGACACGGCGGAAACCGCGCGATTTATTGCCGTCTCAGCCCGCCGTGAATCGAAGATGTTGGAACATCTCTCAGCCAATGCTCAGGCGCGCTTACGTGCTAGCGAACATCCCGACCTTGTGAATGATTCAGAGGAGAATGAGGCCATCATTGCAGCTGACGCGGCCGTCGATGAAGGGGATGAGAGGGGCGAGCCGATTCTGGATGCCTCAACCGGTCAATTGTCCGAGACTCGACAACGCGAAATGCGGGGAGTTACCCGATCAATGCTAGAACAAGTCCCGGGTATTGGACCCGCATTGGCGGCTCGAATTCAAGATCGATGGCCGACCATGGCGGCCCTATCTGCAGCAACCGATGATGAAATCGTGCAGGTACCGGGTCTCTCAGTCAACTTGGCGAGAGAAATTGTGCGAATTCTCCACGGTGATGGAGATTAATCACCAATGACCAAGACGCGGGTTCTAAGTTGCGCCAGACGATCGATGTGATGGCCGAAGGCGAACGCCAGAAGTTCGGTGAGATGGATGGTTGGAACCTTGGTTTCCTGTCCGGTTGTCTTTCCGGCCTTGCCCTGATAGACGTCGAGTAGCATGTGTGAGAGGTTGCAAGCACTGACAACCAGTTGGGCACCTTCTGATTTGGCGTCCGCCAAAACGGCGGCTGTCTGCTTCATGACGGTTTTCTCCTCAGAGAAAATCCCTGGGACGCCAACACTCTGCGTACGACTTGCCCAATCGACTGGGTTTCCACCCACCGCGGCAATCACTTGCTCCAGATAGTCTGGATCATAGGGGTCGTCGCCGCCACAGGCACCGTCTTGCTGTAGATTGGGTCCATAGTATCCGGCGATGTTGAAATCGATTGGATTTTTCACCGCATCTTTCACCACATCGATGCCGATGTCGTCGACAATCACATGCAAGAGATGGTGTACGTTGACTTCTCCTTTCAATGTCAGTCCACAATTTCGCTCAAGGATTTCATTGATTTTCGTCTTCAGGCGATTGTCATTGCGGATGGCCATCAAATCCTCGTGAAGCGTAGCTGCAGTTGTGGCGCAGGATGTTGTGATGTCAAGCCCCATCGCTTCCGCCTGAGCCAATGTCCGGGCATTGAGAGCCACTTGTAGATCGGCGTTGGCCTGTCGGATGATGCCAGCACCACAACTGGTCGCTCCTTCAAGTGTCACCAATTCGATGCCGAGGGACTCAGCGGCCAAAGGCATGGTGTCTGCGACCTCAATCGCATTGCTGTGGGCGACATTGCCCGGATGATACGCGTAACGAGTTGCCATTAGAATCGACCATCCATTTCATTGAAGATTGAGACCACCTCATGGTGATTCTCAACCAAGGAGTTGAACTGCTTGGGCATCTTGCCGATTCCAGCGGGTGGAGCGACCATTCCGAGGAGTTCATTGAACATCGGTCGACCCGTCCGTGTGAAGCCGAAAATCATCCGAGCAGAGACACCGGATAGTGCATTATTGACGAGACCCATTGGACCTAGTACGGTTCGATAAAGCGTGGTTTCATTCACCTTTCCGCTGCTCTTAATCGACCATGTGTACCACCAGACGTGTTTGCCGTGGCGTCCGTTGTATCCATCGTGAGCCAGAACTGCAGTTTTGGCCTCAAGAACGGATTTGGCCGCGTTTGCACCCATCGTTCCCTGTCGATGGATACTCGCCATGTCCGTCTCGGCCTTGACACCATGGGTGTCCGCCAGACTCTCTAGGATGGCCTTGCGGGATTTGTCGGAGATTCTCGGGTCGCAGGAGCGGTTCCACAGGTGAGTCACCAACGCAGGACCGATGTAAGCGCGATTGAAGGGAACTGCGTCGCTGGTCGCATGCAAGAGTTGAGGGCTGGCAAAATCATTCGATGCGTGCAATTCGGTGGCGGTGACCGCGTCCATCGTCCCCATGACCGTTTTGCCGGCATAGGTGCCTTCACGCTGTCCACCGACGAACCAGGGCTTAGAGGTAGCACGGAGATTGTCAAAGGAGGTGTAATCGACGACGAGATCACGAATCACATCGTACGCGGCGATGGGTTCGATTCGAATTTGAGCCCCGTCGCCCTTGTCACGAGCAACATCGCAGAGGCGGGTCAGTCCCGGCAGCACGAGGCGACCGTTGACGCTGACACCGGTTGTCGGGTCGTCTACTGCTCCATCACGGAATGAGAGAGTGCCATCTTGAGTTGCCTTGAGTGTTCGAAGCAAATCGAGGACACTGTGGTGGCCAGGTACAGCACAAGCCCAGGCATCGACACCGGTCTCGCCTGTATCGGCATTGTAACGGAAGATGTTGGCGACCAACTGAATTTCAGGCATGGCCACCGTGGCCACATCACCACTGCCAGCCGCTTTCGAATCGCCTGCAGCATAGGACGCCATCTCAGATACGAGTTCTTCTTGGAAAGTTCCACTGTCATCCACACAGGCGATTCGAGACAGGACTTCAGCAGTCCAAGCGGCAGCTGGAACATCATAATCGACATCGCAATCGACGCGGTCAGCGATTCGAACTCCACCCATCTTCTCTAGAACCTCATCCCATTCTTTGCCAGATTGACAGTAGAACTCGTAGGAAGTATCGCCAAGAGCACAGACAGAGAAGTGAGTGTTGGAGAGAATCTTAGCCGAACCTTTGGCTTGATTGTACAACTCTTCGGCATTGTCTGGTTGATCACCTTCACCCCAAGTAGAACAGGCGATGAGGACACGCTTCATCCCAGCCATACTGCCGAGGTCAAAGCCATCCATGTCGTGTACATGGCCAACCAATCCATAGGCGGCCGCCTTCTTAGCAATCAGAGCGCAAAGGCCTTCCGAGTTTCCGGATTGGCTGCCGAATAGAATGTGCAAGTCGCGATCGCCGGCCATCACTGCGTCCAATGCACCCTCGCCCACAGATTCGGCTGCGGGCGCTTCTGCGGCGGCAGGTGCTGCCTCTTCTGTAACTTCAGCAGGGGCCTCCACTGCGGGTGGTTAAAATCCAACCTCAAAATCGAACAAGATGACATCAACTGGACAAGCGTCTGCGGCCTCAATGATGTCATCGCCCCATTCACTCGGGTTCACTCCGTCGAGAATCACACAGGTTTCATCTTCGACATGGAAGACCTCTGGACAGATGTTCTCACAGGCATCACAGGTGATGCATCCTTCGTCAATCCAGACTTTGACGACCGTACTCATGTTGTGAACACCCACCAGCCCTACGGGCTGAACAATCCGTCCACCAGAATTCGATTCTTCAACCTATGGGGGTGAAAGGGAGCCGGGAGCCCGCTCAGAAGCCCATGCCGCCCATGTCCATGCCACCCATATCGGGCATGGCGCCATTCCCTCCAGCTCGGCTGGAGATGACGTCGTCGATTCGGAGAATCATGACTGCAGTCTCTGTCGCTGACTGGATGGCTTGGTCCACCACGCGGACGGGTTCCAGAACGTTTGCAGCGCGCATGTCCATGACACCGCCTTCAAAGACGTTGACACCGTATGTCGACTTGCCTTCTGCATGGGCCTTGCGGACTTCGATGATGGTGTTCACCGGGTCGAGACCCGCATTTTCAGCAAGGGTTCGTGGAATGACTTCAAGTGCGCCTGCAAAGGCTTCAATTGCCATTTGTTCGCGACCACCGATGCCTTCTGCATAGGCTCGAAGATCTCGAGAAAGGGAGGCGAGAACAGAGCCGCCACCTGTCAAGACTGAACCATCTTCGTGAGCGACACTCACGACGCCAATCGAATCGTCGAATGCACGGCGAATCTCATCGACCACTTGTTCCTTTCCGCCTCTGTGCAAGACGCTGACGCTCTTCGCTTTCGGACAGCCCGTGTTGAAGACCATGTCGGATTCTCCAATCTTGCGCTCCTCGACCTTGGCGGCCGCGCCGAGGTCGTCCCCACCGAGATCATCGATGTTGGTGACGATTCGGGCGCTTGTTGCCTTGGACAATGCCTCCATGTCGGATTTCTTGGCTCGACGGACAGCGAATAGTCCGGCCTTGGACATGTAGTGCTGGGCGAGGTCATCGATGCCCTTCTGACAGATGACGACATTGGCGCCAGCAGCCTGAATCTTCTCGACTAGGCTGCGCAAGTAGTTCTCTTCTTCTTCCAAGAACTGCGCAAGCATTGTCGGGTCTGTAATCTGAATCTTCGCATCGACCTCAGTCTTCTTGACTTCGATGGCGGAATTGATGAGGGCAATCTTCGCATCCGAGATACTGCGAGGCATCCCACTGTGAACACGCTCCTTGTCGAGGATGATTCCATCGACCAGGGTGCTGTCGCGGATTGAACCGCCCTGCTTCTTCTCGACCTTGATATCATCCAAATCAACGATGATTTCGTCGCCCTCTACACGTGCGACTGCCTGAACTGCATCCACAGAGATGTCGGCGAGGAATGCCTTGACCGCGCCTGCGGACTTTCCTGTCAAGGCCGTCTTGGCGACCTCGTGAAGGGTTGATTTGTCAGCTTCAATCGAGTGAGCATCGAGGAGTTCGACTGCCTTGTCGGCAGCGAGCCGGAATCCTTCGCAAATGACGGTGGGATGGACGTTCTGCTCAATCAAGTCCTCACTGCGCTTGAGTAGTTCGCCGGCAATGACGACCGCGCTGGTCGTCCCATCGTAGCAATGCTGTTCTTGTGTCTTCGCAACCTCGATGATCATCTTCGCTGCTGGATTCTCAATATCCATCTCTTTGAGAATGGTTGCACCATCATTCGTGATGACGACATCACCCATGCTGTCTACCAGCATTTTGTCCATGCCTTTGGGACCCAATGTGGTTCTGACCGCATCAGCCACTGCTTTTGCCGCAGCGATGTTGTTGCTCTGGGCACTCTTTCCGCGTGTGCGGTTGGTGCCTTCCTTTAGGATGAAGATTGGTTGTTGTCCACCGTACATTGCTCATTCCCACCTATCTAACGCCCCTATGGGGCGACTTGCCGACTCAGGAGTCATTGATAAAGGCGCCGTGAATAATTACGCGCCATCTTGACGGCGTAGATACTCCTCACCGTAGTGTTCCCACTGTTCCATTGTCCATCCTTCAGGCAAGCCAGATTCGGGCAACGGGGGCCCAGAAGAGGGGGCTAGATCAGGCTCAGGAGTGGCCGAAGGAGGGGGTGGAGTTGCCATCACCGGCTGTGCGAACAAATCTTGTGTTCCGCCATACATAGAATTGGCAGTCGTATCCGCACTGGGAAGAGTGGGGGCGTCAGGGATTGTGGTGGCGTCAGGGAGACCTAGACTGGATTCATATCCACCCAGAGAAGAGATTTCGTCCTCGTGCTCGGTCGACACCAGAATCTTCACCAAGACGATGCAAAGAGCGATGATGAAGATGATTCCAAGGCCCCACAATGCGATATTCTTCGCCAGATTGGCCATTCCACCCGCATCATCTGACGAAGAGGAAGATACATACTTGTCAGCCGTGAATTCAGTCGAAATCTCGGTGTTGTCATCTGTAGCTTCGACCCGCAAGGTTGCAGTGAAAACCATGGTATCCTGATCCAGATTCAGAAGGTTCTGTTCGGTGACATAAACCTCGACATTGATGATTCGAATCGCGTCAGGCGCCAATTCAAACTGCTGATCTGCGCTGACGACGCGTACAGATTTGAGATTCCAGACTGCATCATCATCGACTGCGACACTGAGGCGGATCTCTTGGTTAGAACTGGGGTGCTGGTTGTGAACAGTGAATTGCAACATGTGTGGCCCGGGGTCGGTGATGTGAATCAGAGGGCCGGCTTCAACTCGAATCCACTTGAGTGAGCCAACCTGGAAATTGGCCACCCCTGAATCTGAGATTGTCTGGCCATCCTCAAGTCCCATGACGCTGGTGGCGGTGACAAGCAGTTCTTTCATTCCCTGAATCCCATCATTGAATGAATAACTCAGAGTGACGTTGGTGGATGTCTGTGGTTCAATGTAGATGGTGTGGCCATCGGTGGTCCCACTTGAGATTTCAGCGAACACACCCTCATCCATGGTCAAATCAATGTTGAATGCGTCAATTGCGTTGCCGTGGTTGAAAATCTCAAAGTTCGTCGTTCTGGCTTCAGCACCCGCCGAGAACGATTGGCCCGACATGTCCTTGTCCTCAACCTCAACGATGAAGGTGGTCGGGACTTCAAGCGTGAATTGACCACTGGCGCTGTATGTCGAATCCGTTTGAGATGTGGCGGTGACTGTGATTGGATAGAAATTCGGCATCAATCCTTGAGGCATCTCCATGATGACAGTGACATCCACCTCTTGACCAAACGGCTCAATCGGTTCAGTCACTTGAGTCGCCAGTGATGCGCCGATATGCCAGTCCGCACTGAGGGAGAGGTCGAAAATCTCAGGGGAATTTCCATCGTTCCGAATGGTGAATGTCATGGATCTCGTATTGCCATCAGCCAATGCGGTCATCGACGATTCATAGGCGGTGACCGTTGCATCCTGAACGGCCGGTATATCGAGATAAATGCGTTCGACAGATTGAGCATTGGCCGGAGCAACACCCTGAACGTACAATGAGATTTCAACCAATCCAGGTGGGTTTTGTGCGGGCGCGTGGAATCGAGCGGTGATGAATTTCTCCTCCCCCTTGGCGAGGGTCATCTGCATCAACTGCGTTTCATTTCCATCTTGGTCCCAATCCTCGAACCATTCAAGGTTCGGCGCACCCCAAAGTGTGCTATCGAAGTAGGCTCCCAGTGTCCAATCCGCGATTTGATTTCCGGTGTTCTTGACCTTCATCTGGACATCGCCAGTCGCCCCGGGTGCAAGGGTCAGTGCGGGGTATGCAGGAGACACCTGATCCAGACGGACAGAGAACGAGGATGAAATCGAGACTGGGAGCGTCAAATCTGCCTTGGATTGGCTTGTGACCACATCAGATAGTGTGATCGTCCAATTCAGAGTCTCGACGTTCGCACCCTCGGGAACGGTTAGATTGACCCAAAACTCCGTGGCCGTCTCGGCATCGAGTGGATTCAATGTGACGTAATTGTCGTGGTCCAGCAAGTTGTCGCTGTCGATTCGTAGTGGGTAGATGTTCATCCACGAAGTATTGGAGACCTCGGTGAAGATGTTGATGTTCACCTCTCGGTAACCATTGTTGGTCAACATACAGTGTAGAGATGGTGGATTCGGGTCTGCAGGAATCACAACGTAAGAATTCGGAAGAGGGTCGTCACAGTCGAGGGAGACAGTGTACTCATCGACGAGATCGACACCCAAGAGAATGAAATCATCGATGTGGATACCAGGGCTTGCACCTGAATTGTCGGCAATCTTCGAGTATGAAATGAAGTACGATTGATCATCGTGGACATCGGTCATATTCCAGATGACCTGAGTCCAATCGTTCTCGGCAGTGGAGATGCCGGCTTCAGTGAGGTTGTGTTCTTCGAGCGTATTCATTCCACGGAGTGCTTCCATGGCCCTCTCATCCCCAGAACCCATGGCACCCCATGC
>JAKUOE010000071.1 GCA_022449845.1 Candidatus Thalassarchaeum sp. | reverse complement strand
GCACCGCCTAGGCCCATCAGTTGTTCACCAGAGTCATGCTCAGCGCTCGCCTGCACGACATCGCCCCCTGCAGTTCGAACCTGTGCTGCAGCATCGGCCCATTTGGACTCACTGCGCAACATCCCGGCCTCAATGACAAGCGACTCAATCGCCCCCTGGGCAACCGCTTCTTCCAGTGCCTTGCGGCCGTAGGCCACCGCTCCGCTGGTTGAAATTCTCGCCAATCCTTCTTCGATGAGTTTGACCTGCTTGGCCATGGCGAATTCTCCCAGAACTGCATCGGCAGTCCCTTCTCTCATCACTTCGTTGGCTGCTGCACGTCCACCGATACTGGTCGCAATGTTCAGCGTTCGATGACCGACTCCTGTGCCTTTCAACAAGGACTCAAATTGCTCTCGTGCCATCCCTGGTCCGCAGATGATGACTGGCATATCGGCAGAGATTGCTTTGGATGCTTGATCTGCGACCTTGGCGAGGAATGCATTGCGAACCTCGGTGGATTTCGCTTCTCGTTTTCCTCCACCCCTGAGTGTGAATGTATCTCCGACCTGCCGCATCCCATGTTGGGCAATCTCGAACAATAGGATTTCGTCGCTCTCCACGACTGCAATCGCCACGCGTCCGCGCCCTCCGTCCTTCATGGCCTCTCCCAACAAACTCCGATCGGATTCGGAAATCCCTCCAGCCCAAGAGATTTCCAATTCATCTCTGGGGCCCACTGCGTGAGTATGGTGACTGCCTTTGTCCATGGCGGCTTCGCTGATGATTCCGTGAATTCTCAGATTGTCGGTGAACGGCTGAAATTCCGTTGATTCCGCATTGAGAACAATCCACATCGGCTTGCGGTCTGCCGATTTGGCGCGCCCAGATTCTTGTGTCCCAGTACTTTGATCACGTCGGAACCCCATCATTCCTACCCGACATCCGGGTCGAATCATCTGTGCCAGAGCCCAGAGATCATCTTCATGTTGAACTCGAAGTCGAACTCCGTCCTCAATGTGCTTGATTCTCTTCAACTTCCTACCTCCTCTGGGAATAGTTCATTCAATGCATCTGAGATGGAATTCTCGCTTTGTACCGAGTGCCATTCGACGATACCGTTGGGTGCAATTATCGCGTACGATGGTGTTCCTTGCATGTGGAATGCAGAGAACCAATACAGTTGCCGATCATCGACATAGGTCCAGTTATGCGGCTCCCCGGGTCGGTCCATGCAATTGCTATTGTCGTTGTTGCATCCAAAGAAATTCGTCTCATCTTGGAAGGCTGCAATTTCATCTAGAGTTGAATCAGACCAACTGAAATTGATGATGAACGAGAAGAAGGTGACATTCTCATGATATTGTGCATGGAGTTCACTCATCATTTCTGCACCATTCCAACAATGTCCACAATCCGTTGCAGCAAACTGAATGAGCACCCAATCTTGTTCAGTTGACGTGTTGTCCCATTCCGAATCAAGGTAATCCCAAAGTCTCCACATCCCCCAGTCTCCTTCTGCTGGTCTTGCTGCGGCTTGCACATTCGGCAGCAACTCCCCTTCCCACGTTCCGGGCAAAGGTCCCGCATCAACGATGATGGTTTGATTGACGACTGTATTTTGTGTAACGTTCTCTAGAAATTGGCGTACAATATCAACAATGAACCCTTCTTGCCACGGGTGAGTAGAATGAACACCTCCCTCCACGGGAACATACCAGTTTGAAGTCACCAACGCGTCGTGTAGCATGGTACTCTGATTGAATGGTACAGACTCATCGTCCGTTCCATGCATAATCAACATTGGAACCGTTTGGTGGTCGGTCTGAAGGGCAGGGCTTGCACTCATGGTTTGATTTGCACATTCGGTTTCATTTCCATGGGGGTCACAACCTAGTAATCCAGTCACAGCCGTATCGTTCATTTCGTTCAAATTGGTGGGGCCAAACCAATCGATGGCTGCTGTGATGTTTGCTTCTGGTGTTACTGCAAGCATGGATGCAAGATGTCCTCCAGCACTGGAGCCCCATGCTACAATTGTCTGTGCATCACGATTGTACAATTCCGCATTATCCTTAATACAGTCCAGTGCGGTTTTCAGATCATCCAATTGGGCTGGCCAGATAGCTTCACTGGAGAGTCGATATTCAACACTGAAAACAGCCCAAAGCCCAACAGAAACAATCTGTTGAGTTGCATGATTGGGTCCAATCAATCGATCACCTTGCAGCCATCCTCCTCCGTGAATCCACATAATCACGGGATGGGGTCCCACGCTTTCGGGGAGATAGAGTGCCATTCTCAACTCCACTCCGTTAGGTGAGGCAAATACCACATCGGTGGGGGGTGGTTCTCCTTCTTCCTGTGTTTCATTCTCCTGTGGGAGTTCGACTTCGCATTGCGTCTCATCCTCAGTGCAACCTTCAAATCCAGTGTAATCCGGTTGTTCTTCACCCAAACATCCTGCAAGAGATGCAGATATCATCAAGAAAGTTAGAATCAGAGCGACTCGCATCGAAACCCCTCATCTGAACATTCCGAGCAGGTTTCCATCCTCATCCATGTCCATGTCCTCTCCAGCCGGGATTCGTGGAAGACCCGGCATTGTCATCATCGTACCACAGATGGCGACGATAAAGCCGGCCCCGGCATTGAGTCTGAGTTCACGGATGGGCAACGTGAAGCCGCTGGGTGCCCCCAATTCCTTCATTTCATGAGAGAACGAATACTGCGTCTTGGCCATGCAGACCGCGAGATTTCCATAGCCCCAATTCTGCAATGTCTTGAGTTCCTTCATGGCTTTTGGAGCCAAATCGATGCTCGCCGCGCCGTAAACATTGGTTGCGATTCGCAATATTTTCTCTTCAAGTGGTGCGTTGGGGGCGAAGAGTGGTTCGAATGGTCGCCCTTCGGCGATGTGAGATTGACATGCTGAGACGACGGCTCGTGCGAGATCAGCGCCTCCTTCTCCTCCGTTTGAATGGACCCGTGTGACCACCGCATCAGATGCGCCAGCCTCTCGTGCCTCATCCAAGAGTGCCTCGATTTCGGCCTCCGTATCCGTTGGGAACACGTTGACACTCGCAATCACAGGAACGCCGAATCGAGACATATTGCGAATATGTCTGGCCATGTTCGTACTGGCGCCAGACCGGACAGCCTCGACGTTCTCCTTGGAGATATCTTCGGGCCGGGGCCGTTTGCCACCTCCGGTGCTGTATCCACCACCGTGCATTTTCATGCTACGAACCGTGACGTTCACGACCACGCAATCGGGTGCAATCCCACTCGCTGTGGACTTGATGTGCATCATCTTCTCAGCCCCCATGTCGGCGCCGAATCCAGCTTCTGTCACGACATAATCTGCAACACCAAGTGCGATTCGATCGGCGATGATACTGGAATTTCCATGTGCAATATTCGCGAAGGGCCCTGCGTGGATGAAGGCGGGGTCTTGTTCAATGGTCTGGACGATATTCGGGAGGAATGCTTCTCGGAGTAGCAAGGCCATTGGGCCGGCAGCACCGATGTCATCAGCTTTGATTGGGAATCCCGTTCGACTCTCAGCAACCACAATCTCTCCAAGTCTGTGTCGAAGATCCGCATAATCCGAAGCGAGTGCTAGGATAGCCATGACCTCGGAGGCGGCGGTGATGTCAAATCGTTCTTCACGAGCGACACCGTTCTTGGGCCCCCCCAATCCAATGGCCAGATTTCTCAAGGACCGGTCATTCATATCGATGACACGCGGCCAGAGGATTCGATTGGTATCTACATCACATTCATTCCCGAAATAGATGTGATTGTCTAGCATGGCGGAACAGAGATTGTGCGCACTCGTAACTGCGTGCAAATCCCCTGTGAAATGGAGATTGATGGCCTCCATCGGCAACACTTGACTGTGTCCACCACCCGCAGCACCACCTTTGATGCCGAAAACGGGCCCCATGCTGGGTTCGCGAATGGTACACGTCGCATTCTGACCGATGCGATTGAGTGCTTGGGTCAATCCAATCGTCGTCACAGTCTTGCCTTCACCGAACGGTGTTGGATTGACACTTGTAATGAGGATCAGGGACCCTCGCGGTTGGTCGAATCTGGATTTCAAACCATCCCATGTAATTTTGGCCATTCCTTGCCCCATTGGAATAAGATCTTCCACGCCAATTCCGAGCTTCCACGCTACCTCTTCAATTGGGGCTGGGGTCGCCGCATTGGCAATCTCCAGGTCGGTGGCCATGGACAGGCTGCAACGCTCCCGGTATTCAAGCATTCATGGGTTTGGCGCACCGTAGGTGCGCATCCGGTTGTTTTGAGAAGGATGGGGGACACGGGTAATTTGGTCGCATGCAGATTCGATATGCAGTCGCTGGAATGCCGATTCAGCATTCTCTTTCTCCCGTCCTTGCAGCTTTGACCGCTGCCCATCTGAATCAGGCGGGTCTTGAAGTCGAAATCACTGAGATTAATCTACTCGAATCTGATTATGTGACATCTCCCATGGCTTGGGCTTGGGTGAACAAGAAACGCCCTCAGAAAGAGATTAGCAATCGATTGTATGGTGATCCAGCGACTCCATCTTCACGCGGACGCCTCCTTGAACTATCGTCGAAAGTGTTGTCTGAAGTGAAAACTGCTCATTCAAGTCATGTCCCAAATGGAGAGACTCTCGTCCATCGTGGAGATGACCGGGTCAAGACACGGAGAGGTGCGACTGAGTCTTGGATTTCTCTCGCAAGTCCGCTGAAACATCTCCTTTCACCACGTTCAGGTATCCATCCACTCGACGATAGTCTACAGAATGGTTCGGTCAATCAACTACGTTGGGACGGGACTCATTGGTACTGTGCGGGAACCGATGGTGATGGCCTACTCACCATCGCTCGCCACTTCGGTTTTGATTTCGATACCGAAGGTGTCGAACGCCCTCTGCTGTGTATGGTTGGAGGGGGCGGCTCTGCTCGTTCTTGTGCTGGCGCATGGGCACAGGCTGGTGGCGTGATATGGTCGATTGAGGGTCGCCGTCCACTCGATAAACGAGGGCCTTGGGTTGAACACTTGGTCGATGGTGATGATGTGGTCGACAATATTGGAATGCGTCTTTTCATTGATTTTGATATCTCACCTGCTAGACCTGAATCTGAACGCACAACTGATGCTGATATTCATTTGATTTCATCGTACAATTCCGAAGCGGTTGCATCGATCGTGACACCGACCGAATCCGGCCTTCAACTCGATGGCCGCTGGCTGTTGGCGGCTCAACATCTGGAAGCCTGGGCACGACTCTACAGTCCTGAAGCCGCTCATCTGCTGCCTGGATTGGGGTTAACGATGACCCGCCTTGAAGCCATGGAATCCGCCCTTAGGGCGGATTGAACCACTTGGGGTCGCCTTCAAGTCCATTGACACATCCCCTTGGAATGATGGCGACCATCTGGAGGGCTCTTGCCCTGACGGGGATGCTCCTTCTCTCATCAATCTCGAGTATGGCCTCTGCCTCGGATAATTTCAGTGATTCTCACGATGAGAGCACATTCCCGCCAGGATGGAACCCACTCATTTGGAATGGAGCAGACAATGAGACACACTGGGGTCAACTCTACTATCCAGCAATCGAATACGACACTGTGAATGAAGAAGGTGCAGGTCAACCCATCGATAACGCCTCAGGTCCATTCCCTCTCCTCGTCTGGATTGGAGATGAGGGTGAGTCCTATGACCAGTATGATTGGATTGGGAAACAAGTAGCCACTGCTGGATACATTATCGTCGTCTTACCACCTGATTGGAATTCCGATGACACCATGACTCAATGTTCAGAAATTATCTCCCTATGGTACCTGTTGCAGCTCAAGAATCAGAATGGTAGTTCTGAGGGTGATCCAGCCAATATGCGAGATGCCTTCGACCTCAATCATTGGGGGATTGGTGGGCATGGACTCGGTGCCAAGCAAGCGGCCCTTTGTCAACTGATGTCTACCGGGGCATGGGCTCCCTTCTTGTCCAACCCTCCACCCACTGCACTCATTGCCCTTGGGCTTGAAGATGCCAACACGAATGTCCCCGATTCCTTGCTCGGTGATTCACCAGAACCAGGAATGGGCCTATACTTAACCGGCACATTGGACAATATGGCGAAAGCCGATACCAATGTAGAGCAATGGCTCGATGAACAAATGATTCCATGGCATTACATGTCCGTCATTGGGGGCAATCATCTTCAGTACCAGGATGAGCAATCCTTCTTTGAGGGTTGGAATGATGGTTCGGCCACCATGGAAAGGGAAGAGCAACAGAGTCATGCCCTCACACATATGATTCCTTATCTCGATCTCATGCTCAAAGGGGACCATTCGCAATGGTTGAATGCCACCAATCGGGAGGTCAACTGGGAGACTCCCTCCGATTCAGATGCTTACATCACCGAGGACCTCAAGGGCGCACGATTCATGCATATGACGTCCAATTCGTCAGATGTCAACGAGATGGAAGGCCTTTCTGGGCGCGTGGTTTCGGTCAATACACAATTGACACATCGAAATGGCGCACTTCCCATTGGCACAACCGTTCTTTGTACGATTTACGAAGGTGGAGATTGGTGGGATCCAATGGATTTCGCAACGTACGGAATCAATTCCACAGGAACTTTCACTGGCTCTGTGAACAATGGCTCAGCCTCTGAGACGGATTGTGAAGTTTCCACCGAAGGTGTGCCTCCGGGTAATCGCACTCTGATGGTTGAGGTAAATTGGTACGGTATGCCCTCCTATCTGGATTTGGGATTCTTCCGAGAGAATCGCGAACCAACGTTGGTTTCTCCCGCGCCGGTGCTTGAGGTCCCTCAACATGGTAGTTCTAGCCTAGCATTCTCTGCCTTTGCCTTCGATCCAGATGGTACGGCCTTAATCGTGGAGATGGCGCCTCATCTTCCTAGTAGCCATCAGATGCATTGCTACCTCGAGTCCAACTCAATTGTCTGCGAACACACCGGAGAACCCGAGTGGACGGGAACAGAGACACTGAATTTGACGATTTACGATCGCTATGACGTCGATTTCTCAATCGAGTTGAATCTCAGTGCTACTGTGTTCCCAGTCGATGACTCCGTCGTTCAGATTAGTGCTATTCCAACCGTGGAGATGGATGAGGACAGTGAACAGCAGGCGATTCCCATAACCTCGCACTTCGTCGACCCCGAGGGTGTCAATGCCACCATCGTTAACGCAACATCCCCGGGTGGTCTTGATTTGACATGGACGAGTAATAATCTCGCAATCCAACCTCAATTGAATTGGCATGGTTCGACCACCGTCGAAGTGTGGGTGAGTGAAGGTACCAGTTCACCGGTCCCTGCGACCTTTACCGTCAATGTCGCATCAATTCCTGATGCACCTCGCCTGAATCTGACCCGCGTCACCATCGTCGAAGACACGCCTCTCGAACTACCGCTCTCTGAACTTGGATGGGATGAGGATCAACAGCCGGTCGAGTTCGAGATTGACGGTTCTCACCCCCATCTCACTGTCACAATTTTGTCCAACGTGTTACGCATCGTTCCTGATTCCGATTGGTCTGGTCTGTCTGTAGGTTGGAACTTAACCGTGACCAGTTCCGATGGAAATTCAACAGCCCCCATCGAGTTTGAGGTCACTGCGGTCAACGATCCTGTACAACTGACATGGGGTCCTTTGGAGAT
>JAKUOE010000070.1 GCA_022449845.1 Candidatus Thalassarchaeum sp. | reverse complement strand
TTTAGCAGAGAGAGTGGTTGAGCCAAAACTACCCGAACCGGTCGGTTCGATTTGAGTTCCAGCAGCATTGAGAGTTGCGAACTGGCCGGCAATCACCAAGCCCCCGCCACCGGTCATTGCAATACTCGAACCCATCTGGTAAGCCCCAGATGCCATAGTGGCCCATGACCACAAATTGTTGGTGCCCAATGACGCAACGAAAACTGTACGATCTTGCCCTCCATTACTGCTTGTAGCCTGGTTGGTTCCGAAATTGGCTGAACCGATGAGTTGGCCAGTCGCATGGATGGTTCCAGCGTCCTCAACCATGTCCATGATTTGGACAATGCCACCAGTGGCTCCAGCCTGTGCCATATCGACAGTGCTACCGGAGGTGGTCATTTTGAGGACGTAAGAATCGAGTTGGCCAATGGCTTGAACGGGTTGGCCTGTGCCGAAATTGGCGGTTCCTGTGAACCAGCCACAACCATACACATTGTTTCCATTGGACTGGATACATGCACCATAGTCATCTGTAGTACCACCAACTGTGGTGACCCAACTCCAACGATTTCCAGTCGTCACCTGACCTGTGTTAATCTTGGAAAACCAACCATCTAATCCACCCTGAGATGTCTTGGCTGTTGATTGGAAATTGGCTGTAGTGTTGAATGATCCAGCTGCGTAGACGCCGCCGCCAGAATCAGAAGTAATGTCCTCACAGGTATCTGTGTATGGACCACCGGCAGTAATCGTCCAATCGAATTGACCGGTGGAACTAATCTTAGAGACAAAGACATCCTGCGTATCTTGTGTGCTTCGATAATTTTGGTTTCCAAACGACATGTTCCCTTGGAACCAGCCACACATGTAGTAATCTGAACCGACTTGGGTGATGGCGGTGATACCCGAAAAACCGTCATTCGCGACGCCATCTCCATCGCTATCGTAGGTATCGAGAGTTTCAACCCATTGCCACGTCCCTTGAGAGTTGGCCAAGGCTACGAAACCGAGTTGATATTGAGTCGATGCGCCCTGTGTCCCGAAGGTGATGTCTGCGACCAAATTGCCTACAGCAACTACGTTGTCATTTGAATCCACTAAGATGTCTGAGGGGAAAACCAAGTTCGGCTGTTGGGTATTGGCTGCGGAGGCTTGAACTGCGCTGGCCACCCATTCTGTCTGCGCTGTTCGTGCCCCTGTCGATGAGGTTTCGATCGCATCATCCAACACTGAGGATGGATGGCTTGTGAAATCAATTGCAGCAACAGGTTGTAGCAACAGTGCGATAATCACTGCGAAAATCAGGCTGTTTGCGGTGAACTTTGAGGGTTCGGTCATAACACGCCCTATAGGGCGTGATACTTAACGCTCGCCCGTCGAGGTTTGTTCAGGGTTCGCCGGTATGTTCCATCCAGTCATCCATTTCTGGTGTTCTGAACCACCATTTTTGATCATCGTCCAGCCACCATTCACAACCGTTCTCATCGACGGTGTAATTCGGATCATCTTCGGGATCGGATTCTGTGGAGTCGACCAATGCCTCTTCGGCAACCTCAGTGGCTGGAGCCGGCATGTCGCCACGCTTGACTGCGCGACGGGCTTCACGATCTGAATCCTGTTTTCGCTTGATGACTGTAATCGCGACGATGGACCCGCAAACAATCAGAATCACCACAGCTGCGATAATCGCAACCAATGTCCCGGTTGACATCCCGCCATCATCTGAACTTGGACCCAGTTGCTGTCGTGAACAGCCACCTTCAACGAGAACTGCACCTGAAGGTGTGGAAGGACAGGCGTCGTCAGCATTGGGAACACCGTCACCATCCTCATCCTGCTGGTCGAAGTTACAACCACCTTCGAAAATCAACTCTTCCGAGTTGCTGTCTGGGCAGAGGTCAAGCCAGTTATCGTAGCCATCGCCATCGTCGTCTTCATCGCCCGCCCAACAGCCAAATTGGCTGTCGAAGGCGAACCCGGGATTCGCATCACGAATGCTTTGATCTGAGGTGCCTAGGCAACCATCGCTGCCATCCACAACACCGTCGCCATCAGAATCCTGCTGAGTGAGGTAGCCACATCCAAATTCATCAATTGATTCGCCAGCAGGTGTACCCGAACACTGGTCGACATCGTCAGTGATTCCATCATCATCGATGTCATCGGTACATCCGTCGAAATTCACATCGAAGCCATCGATTGCGGCAACGTCAGGACACAAATCGAGATTGTTCTGAACACCATCATCATCATCATCACCTTGTTCTGCCGAACAGCCCCCTTCGTAAACGGTGACGAATGGGGGCGTCCCTGGGCAATCATCCTGATCATCATTGAATCCATCATTGTCATCGTCGAGATCCTCGCCCTCATCGTGGCAGCCATCACTGTCTGCATCATTGGTGGCATCGGATTCCCAGCCCGTCATTCCATTCGGGCAACTGTCGCCTACATCGGGGACCTTGTCACCATCATCATCGGTGTCTTCTCCGGCGTCACGGCACCCATCGCCGTCGACATCGGTGCTGGGCGCTGAAGTCCACCCAATATCACCGGCTGGACAGGAATCATCGTCATCGAGGAGGCCGTCACCATCATCGTCATCATCCTCATCGTAGTCGCGGCAACCATCGCCATCATTGTCCGTCTCTGGCTGAGAATTCCAGTTCAGTGCACCGGTTTTGCAGTCATCAATGAAATCGAGTACACTGTCGTCATCATCGTCCAAATCTTCGGTTGCATCGACGCAGCCATCGCTGTCCTGATCACTGGACGAATCCGAGATCCAGTTCAATTCCCCGAGAGGGCACTTGTCGAGCGGGTCGCCATTGGAATCTAGGTCATTGATGCCATCATTGTCGTCGTCCAAATCGTCATCATTGTTGTCACAACCATCACCATCGTGATCATTCTCACTCGTGGACGTCCAACTTCGATTGTGTGGGTATCGAGGACAGAGGTCGGAATCATCGGGGACTGTGTCACTATCATCGTCTAGATCCTCATCGGCATCGTGGCACCCATCGGCATCGTAGTCATTGGCCAATCCACTACTCCAATTGTGTCGTGTGGTGAAGTCATCGCACGAATCGGTGGTATCAGGGACCCCATCGCCATCGTCGTCATCATCTTCGTCGGAGTCTCGGCAACCATCTCCATCGCGGTCAGACGTCCAAACAGATTGGTCCCAATTGACCGCAGGGCCGATACAGTCGTCCCAGTAATCATCGAGTGTGTCGGAATCGGCATCTCCATCACAGACATCGCCGATATTATCGCCATCCATATCCAATTGAGCCGTGTTGTTGATGGTCGGACAATTGTCATCGACATCCGCGATGCCATCGTAATCGGTATCGACTTCGAAGGACCAGATGAATCCTGCCCCTTCAATGTAAGAATACGTGGTCTTGTTGACGGTGCCGAAGGCAGAACCGCAACCGAATTCGAGATTGATACAATGACGACCGGCAGTCAATATGCGACCGAGACCTTGCCACGCAACAGAATACGCGACATCATCCATTTCTCCACCGAGATTATCTGCCCAAATCCAATTTCCGTAGGCATCCAAGCCTGCAACAAAACCTTCGGCGCCTGGGGCACGGGATAGAGGGAACGAACCGAACGGCGCATTTGTCCAGAACTCATTTGCATCATAGAAATAGCCGGATACGGCAATGGTTCCGAGGGGTCCAACAGCCAAATCTTGGACGATTTGACCCGAATCGGCATCTCCACTTGAACGGGTACCCCAAACCCAATTTCCATTCACGTCAATCGATGCGACGAAACCATTGTCTGCACTGGTATTGGCGATAATGTTCAGGCTGACAGAATTACCGTTCCGGAAATCCATGCTGCCGTAGAAGTAGCCACCAACGTAGATATCGCCATTGCCGTATGTCACAGCGTAAGCATAGACCGATTGATAGTTGGAGCCGCCGGCCATGTCTCGAGACCACTGGAATGTTCCGAACGGATTGACTTTGCTCACGAAGCCGTTGTATGGTCGACCTGCGGTGACGATGTGATCGCTGGGCCAATCGAGAACGTTGTCCCGATAATAGCCAACGATGTAGGCATTCTCGTACGCATCAATGGTCACAGCGGTGACGTTGTCGTTGTATGAACCACCCCAAGCTTGGACCCAAGAGAATGCACCCATGTCATCGACCTTGAGAACATACATGTCTGAGCCACCTTCTGATTGGTACTGGTTGCTCCCGATATAGACGGTGTCTCGGAAGGAGCCGACGACATAAACGGCGCCTTCGGAGGTCGCTGCACAACCGTTTGCATGGTCGTCGTATTGGCCACCCCAGGATGAAACAAGATCCCATGTGTCTTCAGTGATATTGTACAGTGCAACGTAACCGTCAGTGTAGAGGCCACCAGTGGTGACAGAATGTTCTCCGAAAGTGATTGTATCGGATACCCAGCCACAAATCCAAACACCAGCGGGACCCATGGAGGCTTCTTCGACGTGCGCAGAGCCGTACGAATCGTTGGGCTTGGTTGAATGTTTGAACCAAGTCCAGCCACCCCATTGATCGAGTTGGGCCACGAATGCGGTCCGCTCATCACTGAGTGGAGGAGATGGGCCATTGTCGAAGATAACATCCCCACGGTATGAACCAGCGATGATGACACCATTGTTGCTGATATTGATGACATCACTAATCCAAACACTGTTGAAATCACCCGGACCGTTGCTGGAACTTGGATTTGCAGTTCCCTGTTTGATCCATGTGGTCACGCCTCTGGCTCCAGTACTGAGGATGGTCTCGACTTGGGCGTCGTTCAATTCTGGAAATGTCTCCGAGAGTTCCGATTTATCGGGCTGATCTGGGGCATCGATGGTCGCAACCCAAGGCGCTAAAATGAACAAGAGGAGGATTGGAATGACCAGTCCGGCGCGTGCCTGCATGCGAACGCCCTTTGGGCGTTCCCATTTCAACGTTCAGTCTAGATGAATGGCGGCCGAACAACGACAGCCGGAAGGTTGCGGCGAGGATTGACGGCGATTTCGACCTCGGAGCCAACTTCACCGTCTTCCATGTAGGCCAAACCGATGCCGACCTTGCCGAGGCTAGGAGATGGGCCACCGGAGGTGATGGTGCCAACTTGCACGCCATCCTTCAGAACCGCATGTCCCATCCGTGGGAACGGACCCTTTCCAGTCGCTTTGAGACCGAGCCATTTGGGGCCACCTCCATCGAGATGCTTTGCTTTGGTTTCCATGACCCGTTCTTTGCCGATGAAGTCGTGATCTAAATTCAGGCCGAAGGGAACGAATGTCTCTGCAGAATCTCGTGACAGGTAGGGGGTGCCCCCCAAATCTGGATGACAGAAGTCTTGTCCAGACAGGAGGAAGCCTTTCTCCATCCTGAGCGTGTCCCTTGCGCCAAGACCGACGGGACTGATGCCGTGGCCGCCGTCATCGAGCAGAGCATCCCACAGGATTTTCACCTGAGCATTGGGGACGAAAATCTCGAAGCCGCGTTCTCCTGTGTACCCGGTGCCCTGAATCCAGCCGGTTACACCCAGTGAATTCTCTGAAATCGATTGACCGTGGAAATGTCGAACGGCATTGTCCGCCCCTAAAACCAACTCTAGAATAGCCGGTGAATTCGGACCCTGAAGCGCGAGGATACTGGTGTCATCAGACAGATTTTCGATGGAGATTCCTGCCTCGATATGGGCATGGAAATGATCCCACATATGTTCAATCATGCTGGCGTTTGGAACACCGAGAATTTCCGTCTCGCTGACCACACAGAAAATCATGTCATCAATGATGATGCCATCGCTGTCGAGAAAATGCGTGTAGGCACAGCGCCCGGGATTGATGAGGCTGGCTTTCTGGGTACCTACTCCATCCAACCACTCGCGAACATTCTCTCCAGAGAAGCGAAAGAAACCCATGTGTGAGACATCGAAGAGACCGGCGTTCTCACGAGTATTGAGATGTTCATCCATCATTGAGGAGTACCAAATCGGCAATTCAAATCCATGGAAGTCGACGATGTTGCCGCCACGCTCGACGTGCGCGTCAAACAACGCCGTGCGCACGAGGGGGCCTTCCGACATGTCCTGAGGGCCACCACGTCAGCCCTTGAATCGCACGGCCATCGGCTCAGGCCCGATTCGCAATCATCAAACACTGTATGGAAAGGGTGGATGATATGTCGAGTCAGCCAGTTAACGAACCCATCCTAGGATATGCGCCCGGGAGTTCAGAAAGAGCGGCGTTGCAGACCGAATTGGACAAGCAGATGGCTGAGGTCGTTGAGATTCCTTGCATCATCAACGGTGAGAAGGTGTTCACCGGGAATACTGCGACGCAGGTAATCCCACACAAACACGGGCATGTCATCGCCAATGTGCATCTTGCAGGCAAGGCTGAGATTGCCGCGGCCTGTCAGGCTGCCATCGATGCACAGGCCGCTTGGATCGACATGGGGTTGGAGGCCCGTTGTGCCATCTTTGAGCGCTGCGCGGATATGCTCGCAGGAGATTGGCGAATGAAGGTGAACGCTTCCACCATGCTAAATCAAAGCAAGACTGCGTTCCAGGCTGAGATTGACGCGGCTTGCGAACTGATTGATTTCTGGAATTTCAACTGTTACTATGCACGTCAGTTCCACGACATGTATCAGCCACTGGTCTCTCCGACTGGTGTCAACAACAGCACCGAGATTCGCCCACTCGAAGGGTTCGTGCTGGCCATCACACCATTCAACTTCAGCAGTATCGCTGCCAATCTACCCAGTGCTCCCGCAATTCTAGGAAATACTGCTGTGTGGAAGCCCAGTCGAAACTCGTATCATTCCAACTACGTGTTGATGGAACTGATGATGGAGGCAGGTCTGCCTTCTGGTGTCATCAACTTCGTGCCGAGTAGTGGACCAGATATCTCAGATGTCTGCCTATCCAATGCTGATTTTGCTGGAGTTCATTTCACTGGTTCCACCGCCGTGTTCCAAGGACTGTGGCAGCGAATCGGTGAAGCATTGCCGAATCTCAAATCCTATCCACGAATTGTTGGAGAAACCGGTGGCAAGGATTTCGTCGTTGCTCACCCAGACTGTGATGAGCAAGGGTTGCTCGTCGCATTACTCCGTGGGTCATTCGAATATCAAGGACAGAAGTGCTCGGCCGCCTCGCGCGCGTACGTGCCCAAGTCCGTATGGAATCGTATCAGCGGGCCATTGTGTGACGAGGTGCGGAAGATTACCATGGGGGATGCCCGGGATTTCACCAACTTCATGACTGCTGTCATTGACCAGCGAGCCTTCGATAAGATCAGTGGATATATCGAGAGGGCCGAGGCGAGTGATGACTGTGAGGTCATCGTCGGCGGTGGTTGCGACGACAGTGTCGGCTGGTTCATCGAACCGACAATCATTGTCTCAAGTGATCCGAATTACGAATCGATGGTCGAGGAGATCTTCGGACCTGTACTCACGGTATACGTTTACGAAGATGAGGATTTCAATGGTGTGCTGGAAATGTGTGATGGAGCCAGTCCCTATGCACTCACCGGTTCCATATTCGCAACACAAGAGGCGGACATTGAGACCGCATTCAACGCATTGCGATTCACCGCTGGCAATTTCTACATCAACGACAAACCAACCGGTGCCGTGGTCGCGCAGCAGCCCTTCGGAGGCGCTAGGGCTTCCGGAACCAATGATAAAGCGGGTGGCCCACTCAATCTGCTACGATGGATTAGTCCACGCAGCGTG
>JAKUOE010000007.1 GCA_022449845.1 Candidatus Thalassarchaeum sp. | reverse complement strand
TATCGACAAAGCCCTCGGTACATACAATGGCAGCATCTACTGGGTCCAAGGATTGCAAGATTGGAACGTCGACCCTCACCAAGTGTTTGGCGGACCCCCTGGTGTGAATTGGTATCAGGAATACATCGACAACGGCTACGAAGTTGCCGGAATGATTGGTCAATGGGAACACAACTACCCAGATCAATGGACAAAACACAACAATCAGGATTCAGGCTACGGCGGCGAAGCCATCCACAACATGACTCGCTGGGATTGGGCCCAGGACTTGTTCGAATGGATGGAGTACTACCTCAAGGGCATCGGTCCAGCACCAGCACTACACGCTCAAGTTCAGCGCAACGATGGTGAGTGGCGTATTGAGGAAACATGGCCCCCTCTCGACGTTGAGCGCCTGTCGCTAGACATGAGTGAATGCAGCAATGATGGCGCCTGCCTTGGCGGTGGCGCACCGGTGGTCGGTGGCGGCCAAGTGGTCACAGTTGAGTGCCCAGCAATGAGTGATACAGATTTGCACATCGCAGGCCTAGTATCGCTTCACTTGCAAGCGGTTCCTACCTTTGATGGCGGGCAAGTCTTCATCGAAATGCAAGATGCGGAAACAGGCCTTCGACTCGGTCACGCGACGATGGACATTCGATATCACGCAGGTGGTTACGATGCGCAGACCGTCATTCCAGGAGTGGTTGTAACCATGATGATGGAATTTCAAGCGATTGACGCAATACTACCTGCGGGCCACGGCCTCACCTTCATCATGTCAGAACAAGGAGAAGACTACCTTGCACCAGCCTGCGGTAACGCCTGCACAGTTCACGTACTACCATCCTCTTCAACACTCGAACTTCCAATCATTGACCGCGACGGAAGCAACGTGCTCATCACTCCGCAATCATCAGAGTAGGAACCCACTGAGATCATCGATGATTCTCAAACAGTTTTCATCGTTCGGTGCATGTTCCAGTGCAGTTCGCGCCGCATCAAAGGCAGCCATTCGATTCCCGAGGGTATCGTGCGCGCGTGCGAGATTGGACCAGGGGTGTCCAGGCGCATCATACCGTTGAGCCCGCGTCGCTGCCGCCAGCCATGGGATTGCAGCCGTGGGCTGCTCCATCTGTAGTAGAATGGCCCCAATATCATTCCATGGATTGCCCAACCGATCATCGGTCTCGATGGCTTTGCGGCACCAGCCCAACGCACCCCACGAATCATCCATCTCTGAAAGAGCCCAACCGAGGAAGGTCGCAGATTCCGCAGTCGGCGCCAATCTGAACGCCTCACCTTGATGTTCCGAAGCCAACTCAAAAATTCCCATCTGTAACAGAACATGACCCATTCGGAACATATCATCAGACACCAGTTCACGCAATCCTCCAGATTCACCATCCAGAACATCCGAATGTACAGGGTCAATGGAATACCAGACCCGCTCGACCATGTCCAACATCCGAGCCGGCCCAAATCGATCGCGCGTGGGCATCATATTGGCCTCACACCAAGCCCGTTCAACAGCCATACGAGTCTCATCAAACTCATCTCCTCGTTCGATTGCAGCACCCGTTTCAAAGGCGATTAGAATTTCATCTGGCCATGGATCAACATCCCAACAGGCAACCGATTGCGCCATCAGTTCACCCTTGCCGTGGTGCTGTATGAGTTGCAACATGCTACGCCCCTCATTCTCTATGGGTAACACCGCGTATCCCTGGTCTTGGACCCGCATCATGATACTGAGGGGCAAAGAGGGAAACATTCCAGTTGAGAGTACACGATCAAAACCATCCTGCGGTGTGTAGTCATCCAGTTGATCCACCCCGATCATGTCGATTTCGCAATCAAAGGCCTTGGCGACAACATCCAGTCGCAATTCACCCCACCGTTCAATCAACACTTCACGACGAACTTCATCAGGCTCAAGGACCACAATCCTCTCGGCGCCAATATACATCAGTAACTCAGTCCACCAATTTCCACGGGGCCCGATTAACAGCACACAGTCGCCTTTCTCTATTTGGAGAAGTTGCATGATTTGACACGTTTCAAACAATCCAGGGAGCAAGGAATGGTGCATTTTCCCCGTCCACCATGGGATTCTGAGACTGGAGGCTTCCAAATTCGTAACTTCTTCACCCAATGGGAATGACAACGCATGCAATCCTCGTGGACACTGCCGCATGGCGTCCAATACCTCTTCCAATTCGATGACTCCAAATTGCGCAAGACGAGTCATGTGCGTCTCATGATTTGGAAGAAGCGGCCAATCCTCCACCAGAGGCAGCGCACTCACGTCACATGAGGGTGCACCAGACAACGGCGGATTCGCACTCACGCGCCGCGAATTTGCAAATGGGCACTTGAAGTCCACGCTACTCTAAGGGCCAACAACATTGATTTTCGGACCCTTACGACATCGCCGTCAGCGCAGCAAATCATCCACAGATTCGACGATGAGGCTGGGTTGTTGTTCTGCCCCGTTAGGCAATGCCTCGACATCCTCCATCGTCGCCTCTCCAGACAGAACGAGAATCCCCTTGACACCCGCTCGAGTCGCCATCGCCATGTCGGTGTAGAGCCGATCCCCGACCATCGCACAGCGAGCCGGATCCAAACCCAACGACTTGATTCGATGCAGAATCATCCCAGGCTCTGGCTTCCCACAGACATGAATGGGCTTGACTCCAGTCGTCGCCTCAAACATGGCCATGAAAGCACCTGTATCCGGCAACCCACCATCGGGTGAAGGACAAACAACATCGGGATGACTCACAACCATTGGAACACCTTTGTGCATGTGTATCGATGCGGTTGAGATTTTTTCGTATGTGATTTCTGTATCATAGCCAAGTACGACAATCTCAGGATTCTCCGCATCCATTGTCAATCCTTCATCTTCCAACATTTGTCGCATCCCTTCAGTACCGACCAGGTAGACGCGATCATAATCGAAACCATGCAACCAAGAAATCAAATCATGCGTAGAAAGAAGCACATCATCTGCTGTCGCAGGGATTCCAAATCCGTCCAATTTCTTGAGGTATTGAGATACAGATCGGCTGCTATTATTGGACAAGAAAAACCGTTGAACCCCCCGTTCAGAACAGCGATCAAGAAAATCAATCGCCCCGGGAATTAAATCAGAACCGAGATACATCGTACCATCTAAATCAAGGAAGACCGCATCGATATCATTCAAGGTAGCATCCATCGTATCACATCAGAAAAATAGGGTCTTGAACATCCACCATTTCGAGTGGAATTGGCCTTGCGCTTCCTTGGAAGCAATCATGTCAGTCAGGGCGCGTTGCAACTCGACTTTCTTCACAGCCCTCCCAATGAAGAAATTCATCAGCCGCTTTTTCTTGACTAAACGCTGTAGTTTGTATGAGTTTGTTAATTCCGCAGAGAGTTCATCCCACAACTTAACTTGATATTCTTCCGCGGATTCTGAAGTAAATCCTTCCTTGTGTTTTTCTAGATCAAAAATGGTCGAGGCCAACTTAGCAGAAAGCAATGCATTCCCAATGCCTTCCCCGGTGAACGGATCGACCAACGAAGCCGCATCACCGATGCACATCGCCCCAGCCATCGCGACCCGTCGGGGCTGGAATGATGGTGGTTTTTTCCGCGGACTACCGAATGGCAACATGCTACCTTTGCCCGATTTTTCCACCTTTTTCGCGTTCGCAAATCGTTTCTTGAATTTTGGAGATTCATTGATGACCCAATCTTGTAACCCACGAAGTTTCACCGACTGTTTGTCCATTTCTGTCATGACCATGCCGATGCCCACATTGACCACTCCATCGCCAACGGGGAAGATCCAGAAATATCCAGGAAGAACCCCTTCAATGAAATGAATTTCAATCGCACCCGACCAATCACCACATCCTTCTACACCTGTCCAATACTCTCGAAATGCACCGCAGTAGTGTGCTTTGTCAACCATTGGCTCTTCATGGTGGGCCGTAACAGCCCGAGATACAGGACAGTTGTAACCTCCAGCTCCAATCGTGAGCGGTGCACTGTAATGCAGGCTTTCACCACCAACAACTCCGGAGATTCCCTTCACAACACCATCTTCGATGTGGACTTCCTTGACTGAAAAATTCTGGATTACTGAGCCGCCGGATTCCAACACTTTTTCATTGGCATTTTGAAATAGCAACGTATCGAATTGCCGGCGGGGCAGGCTGTATCCAGCCTCTCGATTTTCAACCTCATCTTCAGGGAGGGCAATCCGCACCTCTTTCCCATTTGGGCCACCGAAGATGATTGAATCAACCCTGAAATGAGGTGTTTTTTCCAGCGTCAGTTTCACACCCAACTCTTCCACATGCTTGAGCGATTTCCCACCAACAGCATCCCCGCAGGTCTTGTCACGAGGCCAAACAGCTTTCTCCAATAGCAGAACTTTGTGTCCCTTCATCGCCATGTACCCGGCCGCACCGCTTCCACCAGGCCCACCTCCCACGACGATTACATCGAACGTGGAACCATCTTCAGGAACGGGTCCAGAATCAATCGGCGATTCCCAATCCATTCTCACACCCAGCCGTAGGCTGAGCCATACGGTCTTCAAGCGTTGGGGCGTTGATTTCATGGCCATTGCCCCCATCCCAGAACCATGACCTCAAGAATTCACATTGTCCAAACAACCCTCCCCGGTACATGGATTGAGGCGGAAATTGGATCATTTTCTCAGATGTTGTTGGAAGCCGGTGCGGCTTGCGTGCAACATTCAACAATCCAATCTACATACAAATGGGAAGGTAAAATCGAATCGTCTTCCGAGTGGCGTTTACAGTTGAAGACCTCTCAATCCCGCCTTGAGTCGGTGTTGTCTGCATTGAAGGAATCTCATCCATATGAAGTTCCACAAATCATCCATTGGGCTGCTGATTCAACACAAGAATACGCGGATTGGGTCGATTCTGACTAGAGGCTCAGAGCGCGTGATTGAAATGCTGGATAAGCCGCACCCGTAACATGGCCGACGAGGATGCGGACAAACGGTTCGCAACCCGCTCAGTCCATTCAGGTACACAACATATCGAGGGTGCCGTGAATACCCCCATTTTCCAATCATCCACCTACTATCTGACCGATGAGCGCTACGCAGGGTGGGCTGATGGAGCTCAGCACACCCTCATCTATTCCAGACTCTCTAGTGTGAATTCCGAGGCGTGCGTTGCGAAGATTTGTGCGATGGAAGGTGCCGAGGACGGCGAACTTTTCGCGAGTGGAATGGCGGCGATTTCCACCGTCTTGATGGGCTTACTTTCCAAAGGCGATCACGTTGTAGCGAATCCAGACATTTACGGTGGAACATACGGGCTGATGACTGAGGAACTTCCCCGATTCGGCATTGAGGTCGGTATGGCCGATATGCGCGACCCTGAATCCTATGAGGCCGCGATCCAAGAGAATACCAAAATGCTCTACATCGAGAGCCTATCCAATCCCGTTTTGAAGGTCTGCGACATCGAAGCCATGGCCGCCATTGCTCGAGCCCACGACCTTCTGTTGGTCATCGACAACACATTCACCACACCATGGGGTTGCCAACCGGTCGAAATGGGATGCGACCTTGTCATTCATTCAACCACCAAGTATCTCGGTGGCCATTCAGATATTGTTGGTGGAGCGGTTGTTGGACGCAAGGATCTCATCGCAGAATTGTTCCCCAAGAAGGTCCACTTTGGTGGCTCACCCGACCCACACGCCTGCTACCTGCTTGAGCGAGGCATGCGCACACTGAGCGCCCGCATGCCCATTCATTGCGCCAACGCGGCAGAGATTGCCAAGCGATTGGAAGCCCACCCGAAGATATCCAATGTCATCCATCCTTCTTTGGCGAGCCACCCTGATTATGAGGTCGGTCAGCGGATTATGCCCAAGGGAACTGGGATGCTTGCATTCGTCATTGACGGTGGAGACGCTGCTGCATTGGGCTTCATGCGCAAACTGAAGATTTTCTTTGAAGCCACGAGTTTGGGTGGGGTTGAGAGCCTAATCGAATGCCCATTCAACACGAGTCACATGTCTGTTCCAGAAGAAATCCGAATGGCCGCAGGAGTTGTCCCAGGCTTTGTACGAGTGAGTATTGGCATCGAAGACGTTGACGATCTTTGGGAAGATATCTCACAGGCCCTTGGTTAGGTCAACATCCCAATGCCTGATTACTCATGGCGCCACTACCATACATCCCATGAACCAGAGTAGTGGACTGATTGCCATTCCCACAAGTGCTCCAGTCATTAGTGCCTTGTTTCCAAGCCCGAGTCCACAAATTGAAGTCACCACTGCAGTGAGTGGCCAAAGCCAGCAAATCATTACACCAATTTCACTATACTCAGGCCCGTACCAAAAACCCTCTATTGACGCCGTCGAGGGTATAACCCAGAACGCTGACATCCACAAACCAAAGAAAAACCATCGCCAAATAAAGGGCTCGACTTCAATTGCAATCCATTCTCCCTTATGTTGAATAAATTTCACATTTTCAGATTCTTCGTAGTCGGGAATCTTTGAGGGGATACCTGCAATTTGCGACTCTTCCATTATGAATCACCACCACTGGAATGGCCCATAAACAAATTCCCGGCCAAGGAGATTACACTTCTATGAAGTCAGATGCACCACTTCGCGCAGCAAATGCCCGCATCGCTTCGATGTAATCATCTGACGAACCACCTTCCGCGAGCACAGCACTGGCTTCATACAACGCCTTCAGCGCAGGCACCCAGTCTCCACCCTTATCGCGCGCATCCGAGCCGAAGTGCCAACCTTCGGATTCGGATCTTTCATGAACATTAATCCAGGCCCAACCGATGGCTTCGTCGGTGGGAGTCTTTCCCTTCTTGGCCATGGTGATTGTACTGCCCACACCATCGATTCGCGCCTTGCGCACAAGTGAATCGGCACGTCCACACAATCCGTCCATGTCTCCTTCATTCCATGGGAATCTGGATAGCATGAGGTGTTCAGCGCGTTCAGCTTCCATCTTCTTGAGGAATGCACCGAACCCTTGCTTTCTCTTGACTTGCTTCTCGATGATTGCCTCAGCATCATCTCCAGTGATTCCATAGATTTCCTCAAGCACAAGTTCACCCCACTGGGGCCACAGCGCGACGAGGTTTGCATGACAGGATGTTTCCTCAAGTCTCAGCACATCGTCGTCAAGTTCCTCAAATGTCCCATCACCTCGAACGTGGAGACCACCCTCTTCCAACGCCTCTGAAAAGATGAGTTCAAGCGCAGCCTTCTCAGGTGGAGATCCATTGATTGCTTCAATCATCGATGCTCTGTCATCCATGGCCCACCAGCGTTCTCCGATGATGCACCCTTCGTTCATGTTGAGACACAGTGCTCTGCGCAAGGCTCGCGTAAGTTGCGAATCGGTGACAGAGAGGTTGAGCCACGCTTCAATGACTTCATCCACCCTTTCCTGAGCCACCGCTGGCAACGCTTTGTCTTCAGGCCACCCTTCTGGACGCCAATTCCATTCGACATCGGCAAAATCGACCAATCGCGGGGGCATCATTCGGAATGCAACTGAACGAGGCACGGATTCCTCTTCACCAACACTCGCCAAATCTTTCTCGTCCAAAATGACAACAGTTTCCCCCACTTTGAGGTGAACACCATCCATTTGTTCAGGTGTGGCCGATGGAGAACAATGAACACCACCTTTCTGTGTGAATTTCATAGGGGCTTCGGCAAGACCACCCTCTAGCCAACCTTCAGGTGGATTTGCCTCACTTCCAGTGCAGATGATTCCACCATCTTCCATTGAGAAGAACCACCATCCTTTCTTCGCATGCTCTTCCCATGCTAGCAATCGTTGGCGCGGATGTCCATGATTTTGGAATGAGACGAGATGTGTGGGTTTGGCGACACCGCGCCGGACAAATGAGGAAGTGCCGAAGATGGGGTGTTCGAAAACTGCAACCATACTGCGCTCATCATCATGAGCTGCATGCAATGAGCCTGCAAGTCCACGGGCAACAGCATCTCCTCGCCGCTTCACCATGCGCTTGCCCAACCATTTGCGATCGTTCTTTTTGGAGATCACCTTCGCGCATTCTTTCAGAGATTTCTGCACAGGATCTTTCCGTGCGCGTTTTACAGTATAGGCAACGATTGGAATCTTTGAGTGGGGGTCCTCCAACAGGTCAGCCAGATTCTTCTCGAGCCGCTTTAGAACCCCTGCAGAGGCACGTTTCGTCCCTCTGGCACGCATTCGCTGTTTCTTTTGGCCAGGGAATTCGACTTTACTTGGCCCGGCCATATCTCAATCCCACCTTTTCAGCGCAGCGGCTTCAACATCGTGAAGTTTTGCAGGCACAATGAGACAATGGAGGCGCCCCCCTTTAATCCCTGAGATTTCGACAGGCGAACCCACTGAAATGCGCGCATCATCTGTTCCCATGTCGGAGCAGAGGACCAGAGTCCAACTCTCGACATCGCCCTCCAATGCCTTCGCCATTCTGCGAAGAACCTCGACGGCAATTTCTGGCGTCATGGGGTGTTGTTCACCTTCCCCCATCCCAGTTGGGTCCAAATCGAGAAGTGCCAGTGTGTGTAAATCTCGTTCGCGATTGGCGAGAATAATTTCTAGCGGAGATGTGGGGAGATATTCTCCGTATGGATAGGCAAAGGTGCATTGTCGCCCAAATCGATACGACTGCAACCCCACGGCACCTGTGACGATGGTTGTAATCGAAATACCATGTTCGATGTGACATGGAACACCCAATTCTTCACAGCGAATTTGCAAATCCACATGTGTCGTTGCTTGAAGCGGATCTCCGACGACCAGGAGGGCGACTTTCGAGGATTGGGCCAGAGAGAGTAAGTCATCGGGGGTTTCAACCGCCGATCTCATTCTCATTTCCCATGACCCAATCAACGCCTCCATGCAGTCCAACTCATCTGGAGGCAATAGAGCGGTGTAACCCTCGAGAAATCGGTGATCTGCGGAGCGGGCAGCATCCAGTGCTGCAACCGTCATTTGTTGCAAATCACCAGGACCTAATCCGATTAACCAGAGACCATTTTCACCCATCGTCTCCCTCCGTCATCGTCAAGCGGGGCAGCCCCGTCGACACCATCGAGTGATATGCTTCATTTGAGCGTGCCGAGCCCAGATACGGACCGTATTCTCCAGCAACTCCGGGCTGAATCCGCTCTGCCCGAGGGTGCGCGGGTGCAAACAGATCCATCTGATTCTGAACGCCGCCTAATCCCATTCATTGACAATCCTACACCCTCGGTTGCTGCACACTACCCGATTGTAGACATTGAAGTGGATACCCAAACACCCCGGACATACCGCGACCATCTTGTCGATATTCTTCCCACAGACATTGTCGAATCGGTTGAATGGCCGCGCCGCCATGAGTTCATCGGTGACTTGATTCTCATTAAACTGAATGATGAACAAAGGCCACATGGAGATGCCATTGGCGAAGCACTCCTTCGCCAACACTCGCGCACACGAGCGGTATTCGAAGATGGTGGAGTCATCGGAGACTTTCGCGTGCGCGACCTCAATCTATTGGCCGTTCGCGATGGTCATGAATCGACGACACGCACCCGTATTCTTGAGAATGAGAATTATCTGTGGACGGATCCCACAACGGTATACTACTCGTCCAGACTTTCTCACGAACGAGAAGGTACTCTCGCCACCGCCCTGAATCTCCGTGAAGAATTGGGTCGCCCCTTGATCATCTGTGCCCCATACGCAGGTGTCGGACCCTCGCTCCTACCTTTGATATCCGAACCTGATTTGATTGAGGAATTGTTTGCAGGTGACCTGAATCCATCTGCCGCGGAGTTCCTTCGAGAGAATATCCAACACCCTTCGGCAACCATCGAATGTGCGGATGCCCGATTACTCAAAGAACGTCCAGAAATGTGCGAGAAATTCGACATCCTCCTAGTGAACATTCCTCACGACACGTTGGAACACCTACCCGAACTACTCCCATTGATTCGGCCAGGAGGGTTGGTTCGTGGATGGGCCATCATAGAGCACTCAGAATTCCAAGATGCTCAAGTCCGTGTCCGTGACATTCTCGGGCCAGAAGCTGAACTTGAACGCCGACGCTCCTATTCGGCCTCTGCAGATCTTTGCCGATTGGATGCTCGTAAGGCCACATAATAGGCACTTGTTGGCGCCCCCGCCGGGATTTGAACCCGGGTCGGAGCCTCGACAGGGCTCCATGATAGGCCACTACACTACAGGGGCTGGGCGGACAAGCGACATCGGACCTGTATTTAATCGGTACTTGTTCCGCCGTTTGGGTGCGACCGTGAGCGATGAGGTTGTTGACGAAGATGACGGCTCAGATGAGATGCTCGAAAAGGTGACTGGCGCACCCCCATCAGGCCCTCCATCAGGACCCCCCTCAGGTCCACCCAGCGGACCACCAAGTGGCCCGCCCGGCAAAGGTTCCGGAGGGCGTGCGATGTTCGGTGGCGGTTCGACACCTCCAACCGGCCCGCCTTCTTCCGCACCATCAGCCCCCACCGGTGCTCAGACAATGCACAGCGGCTCCTCAATCGTGATTGAAGCCGGACAGGAAAAAATCGAGACAGTCAAGCGTACGGTTGATGGCGATGAGAAGGTGGAATTGGAACAATTGCGGGAAGAGAATGCAACCCTCAAGCAAGGAATGGCCGCGGCAGGTGAAGTGATTCAAGAGGTTGAAAACCCACCCATGCCCCCCATTGTCGGTGATGGTTACGTGGTCCCCGGAGAGGTCGTTTCCATGTTTGCAACATTGGGTCGCCAGTTGCACAAAGAGCGCCTTCTTCATGGAACATCGGGTTCATTCAGCCTCCTCTCGACCACTTCACCCGGTCTGATTCACACGACACGCCAAGGTGCTGCATTGGGTCTGATGAATGAGAAGGATCTAATCACTGGCCGCCTCGGAGATGCCGCGCCAAACAGCGCAAACGAGGATTGGCAGATTCACAGTGTGGCCTTGTCGATTGCCAGCCTTGAGCACGAGGGTCGTGGCGCATGTGTTCATGTCGCTGCACCGTACACCACAACTCTGAGTCTCGAGAAGGATCGATACGCTTTGGTCCCCACAGATTTCGAAGGCCGTTCGAATTTCGGTCGTGCGACGATTGTCGATGTTCAGTACGATGACATGGAAGGCTATCTGGTTGAGATTACAGAGGCGCTCAAACAGACGGGGAACAAATTGTTCGTCGCTCGCGGACATGGAGTGTACGCTCTGGGCGCTGATTTGCTGGAGGCCTGGGGCCATGCTGCAGCCTTTGAGCACAGCATGCGAATTCTCTACCTCAGCGAACTCGCGGACCTCTGAGTGCCGCCACCTTGATTGAGCGCCAACCTCGCGACAGACCAATGAGTGACACTCCATTGGTCATCGATGTCGTCGATAATGGCGGTCAGTGGACCCATCGAGAATGGAGAATGTTACGGTACCTCGGGGTGGACACTCAAATCATCGACAACATGACTCCAGTCTCAGAACTTCGTGAATTGGATGGCCTCATTCTCTCAGGTGGCGCAGCCCGTGTAGGGTTGACTGGAGAACTCGGCAACTGCGGCGCTTATCTTGAACTTGAAATCCCAATATTGGGCATTTGTGCTGGACACCAATTCATGGCTGGCTACTATGGAGGTGGAGCGGCTGAAGCCCCAGAACCAGAATTTGGAGCCGCAAGTATCCAACTCGTCAACGGAGGCGGGAAGATTTTCGTCGGTACTCCGGATTCTCAAATCGTTTGGGAATCACACAATGATGAAGTCAGTGCTATGCCCGACGGCTTCTTCATCACAGCGAGCAGCTCCTCTTGCCGTGTCCAAGGAATGGAAAATGAAACAGGAGATCGATTCGGCCTCCAATTTCATCCCGAGGTGAATGATTCCGAATATGGTCAAAACATGTTCCAGAATTTCATTGAAATCTGTCGAGAATACCGCCAAGCACCCTGAACGGCCCCCAATTGGCACACCATCGTAGGCGACGGCTTCAAATGGGAGGGGCAGGGCGGCCCAATCGATGCCTAGGGTTACGTACAAGTGTCTACGCTGTGGTCACCTCGATGAGTTTGAAGGTACACGAACCGGAATTGCCTGCAAGGCTTGTGGCTTCCGTATTTTTGTCAAGCCGCGCCGCCAGGGTCACAAGACCTTGGATGCCATCTGAAACGTTTTGTTGAAAGACTGCGACACCCCCGCAATCGTTGATGGCCTCCTGGCTTTCCACTCACGCACCCAAGCGGTTTGATGCGTTGGCCGTGCCCGGGCCTGTTCGTGAACAATTCATCCGAGCCAGTTCTTCCGGCAATCCTCCCCATTTGCTGATTACAGGCCCTGCTGGTGTAGGCAAGACCGCTGCTTGGCGTTTGGTCGCCCGACAGGTCCTGGGTCCGGGTTGGAAAGCAACCTGCCACGTTCTCCAGGCCCGCGACCTTTCTCGGCAAGCCGGTGCAATGAAGAAATTTGAGAATTTTCTACGACCTGAAGGCGCTCAGTCATCGGATACGCTCGCAAGTCGAACCAGCCTCGATGCCTTTGATCGCAATATGTGGTCTGGAGATGTCGGTGAGGCCCCATGCGGAGAGGAGTCACCGATGGAATTTGGACGCGCACCGGTCAGCCGTCTGATTGTCATTGAAGATGCCGACCATCTCGGCTCGCGGCGCCAACCCTACCTCCGTCGAATGATGGAATCGGAGTCTCATACAACACGCTTCATCTTCACAGCGAGGGCCCCCAGCCGAATCATCGATGCGCTGAGAAGCCGGATGCAGCACATCCGAATACCTGCGATTGAATCCGAGGAAATTGTCGCAACTGTTGGCAAGGTTGCATTTCTTGAGAATATCACACTCGCCACCGGTCTAGCAGAAGACATTGCACATGTATCGGGTGGCAACCTACGCAAGGCATTGTTCACAACCGAACTATTGGCCCGACGTGAGATGACAGGTGAGAGAAACCGCCTCTACGATGTAGTATCAGAGAGCACCCTCCAGCACGCTCGAAGGATGATTGAACTCGCCTTGCGGGGCCGAGTGATTGAGTGGCGCTGGGAGAAACAGGGCCGTCGCAACGTGAAGACCCTTGAGGGTGCCATGGGTCAATTGGATGAGATGATGGGGGTCCATGCGCTCGATGCTGAAGATGTAATCCATCAGATCCATACTGAGATCGTCGGAAACCGCCTCATGCTACCTCCTTCCTTACGAAATGAAGTGCTCGATGCCTTGGCGAATTGTGACACATCTCTACGACGTACGATTCATCCTCGAATCCAGATTGAACATTTCCTGCATCAAGTGTCTGATGCAGGCCGACGCCACGGCCTAGCCATGAGTTGATTTGACGGGCGCGGCAGGATTCGAACCCACGGAACCCGGCTTAGGAGGCCGGTGCAATATCCAGCTATGCGACGCGCCCAACCATTCCTCATGTCCGACATAGAAGGAGGTTGCGGCAGCGCTCAGCGTCACGCTGATGACCTATTACTGACTCACCTGTCCTGTTACGATGGCGAGCGACGATGGTGGTGTGATTCTCCCTCGCCCTTATGGGGAGGGTTTTGAGTTCGATGATGGCCTAGAGGATTTGATCGCCAACCGCCTCAATCGAATGGAGAAAGGCCGACGTTTCTGGGGCCGCCTCGCCAATACATGGTCATGGACTCTCGTGCGGAACTTCCTTCCAACACTGGCCATTTTGACAGCGGTTGCCGTCATGGCGATTCCAGAGACAATCGACCCCACACTGGCTGCGATTATCTCAGGGGCATTCACTATCTGTTTCCTTGGCCCATCCGTACTTGCAAGTAATTTCGCGCTTTGGGTCGGACTTGACCGCCTGGGAGCTAGGGGCCGCACAAGAGGTGAGAGAGACAGCAGTATCGAACGCATCCTCAACACGCTCACTGAATCACGTCTTCACGAACACATGCGCTTCATCAATTTGTTGACATTCTCATTCTTGCTTTGGTTGGCGGATCGCTTCCCAGCCGGTGATGAGACACGTGGCTTGCTATTGGTCTCCAGTATTTTGGCCGCGAGTATTGCCGTTGCACATTCAATTCTTGTCGAACGCCGCACGCCCAATCATTCGGACGATCTCCCATTCCTCGTCCATCACGCCCCCAGTCAGCACAAGAGTACGTTACAGGACCCATTAACCGAGATTCTTCTGGCTCACTTAGACCCGGAGAGCGCGACCCGATTTACACGATGGAAGGAGAGCCTTGAGGACAAATTCAAGAAGAGAATCAACCCAAAGCAAGCGATTGAACACTCCCTCCACTTAATCCATCTACATGGTCAAAGTATGCTATCTCACAATCAGTTGGTTGAGGAATTTGAGAAACTGGTGAGCGCTAAGAACGTAGAATCGACAATCCTCAACAACCCTCATCTTGATCTGCCCACACTTTCCAGATTGATGGGCCACACTCGAGCATGGCAGAGTGACCTGTTCCGACAGATAGACCGCCTTCAATTCGGACTCATGGATCACAATGAATCGATTGCCGGCCATTCTTGGAGGATGGATGCTAGCTTACCACTCCGTTGTGGCGAATCTCGGGGTGACCTCTTTGTCATGGTCAACAATCTAGGAACAGACTCCATCCCGATTGAATTGGAGGTTCATGTTCCGGATGGACAACCATCGCGGCAAAGTTTTCGATTGACACCCACTCCTTTGACTCCTCCAAACCATCCTCTCCCGATGTGGTCGAATGATGAAGAAGATGCGGTGACCTGGCTCAGTAATTTGGTGGGTGCGGCCCACGTTCTTTGGTTGGGTGTTGCATGGGCCGATGATATCGAGGGCCGAAGACCCGTGCGGATCTCGATTCGCCACGTTGATGGAGAGACGATTAGTTCGCATACACTCTGGACAGAAGTACACCCTCGCTCAAGTGGTGGCGAATCATTACGGCGTCGAATGGGTGTGGCTCGCACGGTCGCCAGACGGTGGCAGAATCAGGCACTTGCACATAGTGACCACTCGAAATTTATCGCACCGTAGGTGCGAAGACCATTCAGGATGCATCACAAGGGGTGCGTTTATGATGCGCCTTCAATTCGACAAGAACACTCGGTGATATCATGCAGGCTTGGGATGTCGTCATCGTCGGAGGCAGTGTTGCCGGACTCCGTGCTGCCATTGCCGCATCTGATGAAGGTGCAACGGTGACCGTATTGAGCCCAACATCCCCCTCATCTTCCTCAGCCGACGCAATGAGTTGCGGATTGGCTGCATCGTCTGGAGAAACCGATTCATCGACTCATGCCGCAGACACAAAACGTGTCGGCGCCGATTTGTGCGAGAGCGATGTCGTTGCCGCATCAACCAATACAGCTGTGGAACTTCTTGCTGAACTGGAGCGATGGGGCTTGAATCTTCGCCGCGATCGCAACGGATCACCCCACCTAGGACAATTGCCCGGACAATCAAACCCCCGGACTGCGAGCACCGGCGACTCAACACTGCGCGAAGTTCGCTCCATTCTTGAAGAACAATGCATCAAGCGCAATATCCCTCGTCGCGGCGATATTGAAATTCTTGACCTTGTAATCGATACAGGTCGAGCATGCGGCCTGATTGCACTCGATATCCAATCTGGAGAGGTATTTGGAATTCAAGCCAAATCAATTCTGCTTGCAGGTTCCGGATTCCAGAGTGCTTGGAACGGTGATGGAATCGCAATGGGCACATCGGCTCATCTAGCACTACGTTCCGGTATCGCTCTGGCCAATCTTGAATTCACGTCCATGCATCCACTGACGGTTGCTGAGACAACACTTTGCCTTCCTCTTGATGTTCTTGGATCCGGTGGCACAATCAGTGACCTAGAAGGCCAACCTCTACCCATGGACGACGGACCCGATGCACTTGCTCTAGCCATTCTCTCTGCAGGTGGTGCATCGTTGGATCTGACTGGCATTCCACGTTCGGATTCACCATGGTTTGCAGGGGTTGCCGCAACCTTGTCTTCTCGTTGTGGAATCGATTGCACTGAGCAATTGATTCCCCTTCTGCCGATTGCAGGATCAACCATTGGCGGGATTCCCGTTGATGTATCAGGGAACGTAATCAATGGGTCTTGGGACACCCCTCTACCCGGACTTTTCGCAGCAGGTGATGCAGCCTGTTCAGGTCTACATGGAGCCGCAGTCAACAGTGGCGACCACCTTCTCGGCGCATTGAGCAGTGGGATGATCTCGGGAACTTCAGCAGCAGGACATGCATCGTCATCTAAGCACACAGCATCGAGTGCAATTTCTGTTGCCTTGACCGATGCCCACCATCTCCACGATTCCATATTGACTGAGGCTGGTTCAGATGGCGCCAGTTCAGGTGCCATTCAGTCAAAATTGGCTAGCACCATGCGCACACACATGGGTTCAGAGCGTGACGCATCAGGCCTATCGAACGCCGCATCTACGATTCAAGAACTTCAGGAAATGAAAGTCAGCATCACCGACACGAGTCCGGTGATGAATACGGAGATGGTCTCTATGCTTCAAACACAGGGTTTACTTTCAGTCGCCGCAGCAGCCGTCTCTGCTGCATTGGCACGTGAAGAGAGTCGGGGCACGCACGTTCGCACCGATCATCCTGAGACAGATGCGAAGCAGGCCAAACACTCTCTCGCAGGCAATGATGGCTCTGTGACGAAACTGACTCTTCGCAGTTAAACGCCGCACCGAAGCAACCAACGATAAGAGGTTAGAACCCCTCCCAGCACCATGCGCTCCATCTCTGACTACAAGGGAGTTGCAATCCTAACCGTGATTTTGATTCTCCTAATCCAAGTAGCCAACATTCCTGATTCAACGGAAGTCAATGAAGACACTCGAACCGTTCCAGATTTAGCGATTCCAGACCACCCTCCATGTCCAGAGGGAAGCGAATGCGCAACAGTTCACACCTGTTCCTCCACACCTTCATCAGAATTTGCAACAAGTTGGACAGCTACGGGATCCAATCGGATGATGTCATCTCTACACACTGTTGATCTCACCGGGGACGATATCCTTGACATCGTAGTGGGCACAGGAATCGAAGAAGAAGTGACGGGCAGCATTATCGCGTTGGATGGTTCGAATGGTACACTCCTCTGGGAGAACAATGCCTCAGGCGAGATGTTTGCCTCCGCTCAATTTGCCCATCTCGATGGAGATGACACACTCGACGTGATTCTAGGCGGCCGCAATCACCAACTGTTCGCACTCAGTGGAATCGATGGCAGCATCATCTGGCAATTCGATTCTAACAATGATGAACGCGAACAATGGTATCAATTCTACACAGGTCACTTCATTGCCGATCAGAATCAGGACGGCATCCAGGATTGGTTGACTTCGAACGGAGGTGACCCCACACAGGGACCCAGTGCTCCACGCGACAACGGATATCTGATGATTATTTCAGGCGCATCCGGCGAACTTCTTGCCGTGGCCGATACCCCTGATGGTCGTGAGACATACATGTCTCCCCTCCTCTATCACCCTCATCCCTCGATGGAAATTGAAGTCCTCTTTGGGACGGGTGGTGAGACTTGGGATGGAGGACTTTGGACGACCTCCATCGACGCCATCATGGCCGGTGATCTCACCAGCGCCCAGCGAATTGTTGATCCAACCCCGAACGTGGCGAAGGGCGTCATGGCTCCCCCATCCATCGCCGACCTCACACTCGATGGAATTCAGGACCTCGTCGTGAGTACATTTGATGGTCGATTGCTAGCAATCGATGGACGAAATTATTCTGAAATCTGGTCGATTGATGTCAAAGACCACACATCCGGTGGAACGGTCACAGACGCCGAATCTTGGGCATCACCAGCCATTGGTTACTTCACAGATGACGCCGTTCCAGATGTATTCACGCACTACGTCATTGGTGCCTTCCCAATGTACACCGGTTCAACGAGTTTGTTGGTCGATGGGGCCACCGGCCAAATCCTTTGGATAGAGGACACTGAACACACCAGTTTCACCAGTCCCTTGGCTGCAGATTTAGACGGAGATAGCCGAGATGAGATTCTGATGATTCGGGGTGCAGGTGAACTATTTTCTGGGAATGAAGCCTACATTTTCCACAATCAAGCATCCATTCTCAACTCATGTAATTTTGAGAATACAGAACTCTACAATCGAAGTGAGATGAGCATAGGAACTCCCACCATTGTCGATTTGGATCAGGATGGAGACTTGGAATTGATTGCGACTACAACAACGGGTTATTCATCCACTACCGCATCTTGGACAGTCACGCGAATGGATTTGAATGCGACCACACCCAATCACCTCAGTTGGGCCGCCTATTTGGGCACAAATTACGATGGTCTCCATGAGTCGGATTGATGATGCATAGCATCATCCGAGGACCATGGACGAACCGACTTTGTTCACAAAAATCATCCAAGGTGAAATCCCCTCATCCAAGGTTGCAGAAGGTGATCATTGGTACGCCTTCTTGGACATCTATCCGCGTCGAGCAGGACACACATTGGTCGTTCCCAAAGAACAAGCCCAGCGACTTGCCGATCTCTCTTCAGAAAGCCTGCAAGGACTGATGGCGGGCGTGGTTGAAGTGCAGAGACGCCTCACAGCAGAGTTTGGCACACAAGATTTCTCCGTCGGGGTCCACGATGGACCAACCGCTGGCCAAGAAGTCCCCCATGTGCACATTCACGTGTGCCCGCGGACGTTTGGAGATGGAGGCCTCACTCTACTCGCTTGCTGGCCCGACTCCCCGCCTCCAGGTGGAGACCCTGATTTTGCGGCGTTAGCAGAATTGTCCGAGCGATTACAATCTCATTGATTCGATTCATAGGGTGATATGATGGCGAAGCAGACAGTTCAATCTGGCGATGATGGTGCTGTCGATCATCATGGCGACATCCTTCCTCCACTTTCCAAAAGCGCATCACAGATTGATGTCGACAAGATTGAGAAACGACGTAGACATGCTTCCAAACCAGGTGAACACCCCGGTGTTCTGTGGTTTTACAATCTCATCAGAGGTATGTGTCGATTGGCTCTTCGGCAGCAGTTCAGAACCATCGAAATCACCGGCCAAGAAAATATCTCAGAAGAGGCGGGCGTACTCACCGTTGCTTGGCATACAAACGCATTGATTGACTCAGCCACCATTCTTGTCACACAACCGAAGAAGTTGGTGTTCGGGGGCCGCCACGATTTACTCACACGCCCATTGATTGGACACATCGCATCCATTTCTGGATCTCAACCCATAATCCGGCAAGCCGAACGCGCGCGCGGTGGCGCATCGGCAGAAGCCGCCTCTAGAATCAATTCGAAGACCATGTTGACGCTTGCAGAATGTATTGCCAATGGACATGGGAGTGCCCTGTTCCCAGAAGGAACATCCCATGAAGATTCCATGATGCGCCGCCTTCGAACCGGTCCAATGCGCTCTGTCATTGCTGCAAATTCCATCGCCCGAGAGCGTGGCGCACCCCCTCCTCACCTCCTTCCAGTGGGATTGCATTACCGAGTTTCATGGTACTTCAGAACAGATGCATGGTTCGAATACGGCAACCCGATTTCGCTTGAGGATGCGGTTCATTCTGTCGAAGATCGAAAGCGGCTTCTCGAAGGTGAATGGGTCGAAGCCCCAGCTGACACAGTTAACACACTACGAGACCAAGTTCGTGAAGATCTAACCCCCCTGACTCCCGACGCATCCACTTGGGATGAGCATCGGACCTGGCACGTCCTTGGCCACCTTCGCTCGATTGCCAAAGGGAAGAGATTGAATTCATGGCGCGAAGAAGTCTTGGCGGCCCGCACGATTCGGGAGGAGATTCGATTAGAACCCAACAATCTCATTTCATTGCAAGAACCTGCAAATCGAGTCGGCAAAGCCCTCCATTCTGTAGGGCTGGATGGTCGAGCACTGGATTCCGATGGTTTGCGCACACCTTCGATGAAGGAACACCTCGCTGTGCTTCCTGCGATTGTTCTCGCCCTACTCGCCGCGCCATTGACATTGTATGGAAGCGGCGTGATGATTCTAATTGCGAAAATTCTAGGGGACAATACGGATGAAGGATTGGATGCAAGAACCACCTACCATTTCCTCGCGGCGATGCTGGGTCCGATGATTATTTGGCCCATCCCCATGGCGATATTCGCGCTCTACGCATTCTTTGGACCTTTGACAATCAGCGCATTACACATTGTCCTCATCACCGTATTGCTCCCATTCGCCTTCCACCTTTCAAACAAGATTGCCCTTCTAGCATGGGATTTACACATCATCTCTAGAGATGCGCGCTGCATCAATCGATTTGGCCGCAACTCAACCAATGTACCGATTCTCAAGGACATCCACGATTTGCTCGCTGCGCTGAAATAGGTCGGCGTCCGCCACACGTACATGGCGACCCGGGATATCGAGGGAAATGTGCGGAAATGGTTGTCCGGTGAAGGACTTGAAATCAGGGATCGCGAAGACCCACGGGCTGACTTTCATTTTCTAGTCAGATACCCTCCAACCAAGCATGGACATCTGTTCAATGTCTTATCTCCAAAGGGTCGCAATTTGTTGGTCATTTCCAGTGTCACACAAGTCGATGCTGGACAACAAGATGAGATGGCCAAACATGCGAATGACGACGCCCATGGTTGGGAAGAATGGCTTCATGAAACACGCCTCCGCCTCACTCGATCACATGTTGATTGGGTGTTACATGTAGGGCACGGAGAGGAAAAACCAGGTCCCTTGCAAGCATTCAATCTCTCAATGCCTACATGGTTCGATGGGGTCACGCAGAATGAAGTGATGCAAACACTCCGACGATTGTGGTTATCCAAGTTGTCAGTCATCCATGAAATCAAATTCTCCTATGGTCCTGGAATTGGGAAGCCTGGCCCTGTAGATGATTGGGCCAAGGGCGGCAACCAACCCGAGCCTGAAGCCACCCATTCGACACGCGAGGTTGAGACCGACGAAACTGGTGGTTTCGGAACTGGCTTTGACCCCTCTGAATGGGCTTGAATCCCCTCACGCGCGCGCTTGCGCGAAACTGACCGCAGAGGGTTTCGGTTAAGTAGGAGTGAAATAGCGTTATCAGAACGCTGGAGATGTTCTCCGGGGGTCGAAGAATATGAACAACAAATATGGTAGCATCACAATGGTGATGATTTTCTTGATGAGCACAACATTGGTTGCATACACACCACCAACTGCTCAAGGTGCATCTGTGGTCATTACTGACGCAGTGCAACTTGTCGATGGTGGCGCAGTCAACGAACGAATGGCATCGATGACAAGTGATAGCGAAGGCAACATCCACGTCATCTGGTCACGAAACACACAGCATCTCTACTACACGATGCTAGATCCTCGTGCTCAAACCGTCATCGACGTCACCCAAATTTCGAACGGCGGCGGCCATCGTGCTTGGCACCCCGATATCGACATCGATTCAGAGGACCGCGTCCACGTCACATGGGCCAACAAGGCCAGCCAACACGAAATCCTGTACACGCTACTCGACCCTAGCTTGGACGATCAGGATGGCACATCTGCTGATGACAGCACAATCTCAATTATCGATGATACAGAAGTTGTACGCCGACAACAGAACCGAGATTGGCCCGCACTCGCAGTTGACAGTCAGGACAATGTCCACATCGTGTGGGAAGACTCGTACGATCGACACGACAAGTATTTCCAACAACCACAAATTTACTACAAATTCCTAGAGATCGATGAGGCATCCCGTGAAGCAATCACAGCGATTGACAGCACGCTATTGACGCCCATCATTGGGCACAAAGGCCACCCTGACATCGCAATCGATGCAGATGATTTCGTGCAGATTGCATGGGATGATACCCGTGGTGGAAAGGTGGAGATTGTTTCAGCAATCGATACATCAGGTTCCATGTATTCAGAATGGGCCGACATGTGTGTTGTTTTCTACGGCGGCTCATGGTCCAACGGCGGCACATTCCCCGGAATCAAGCCTATGCTTGAAGAGGCGAACATCTCGGTATTCGAAACATTGTATGCATTGGGTGGATTTTTCCCAAGTGCTGCAACAAGCGGCGCATGTTCTAGTCCACCTCACCACGAGAACCCAAGATCCAATCACCTTACGCTAGGAGATGACTCGGGCGGCCTCGTCAAACTACACTCAACCATCTACAATGGTGGTGCACAAAGTGGCGGTTACCAAGGTGAAGATTGGGGACCAGGTAGTGCTTGGTCATGTTTGTCTTGGGTAGATGCACAGGGCAACGTCCCCGGAAACCCACCGACCACACACGACCACAAATGGAATCCAAATGCAACCAAGATTATCATTCCAATCAGTGACGAGGGACCCAAGGGTGGAGACCCACCCCAACAATCTGATGACATTGCCAGTATCAACGAAGCTCACGACGCTTGCGTTGATGCAGGAGTAATCCCTGTGGGAATTTATGGTTCATCTTGGGGCGCAAACAACCAAGTTGCAAGTCACATGAAAGATCTCGCACAATGTCCAAACGGGCAGGTGAATATGAACCCGCGAATTTGTCCAGGTTCCACAACCCGAAATACTGATGCTGGAGGACAAGTGTATGCTTTCCCCGCATCTTCAGCCAACAACATGGCTACATTGGTTGAGGCAATGGTTTTCCTAGCAACCAACAACAGTCGTGAAATCTACATGACTGTCTTGGATCCATACTCAAAGATTCAGAATCCAGCACCTGGTTGGGTCTACGGACAATCTGGAACCGACGAATCCAACAATCGCTACACCGAGGATCTCGGCCCAAGTCAAGATTCGAATGGCTACGGTCACCTTGTTGTGGTCAATGATACCCGTGTTACTCTAGATGACGCATTCAGTCTACATCCAGCACTCGCGATTGACAACAGTGGAGATACACATCTTACATGGATGGACACTCGCGACTATGGTTTTGACAAAGACGACAACTACGAAGTCTACTATTCCCGCCTCCGCCTACGCGGTTCAGCAGAATGGGACGGCGTTTCAGGTGGCCTGCCCACTTACGGTATCAAGAAAATCGTCGATACCAGAATTTCCTATGTTGAGGGATATGCCAACGTCAATCCGAATGATCCCTGGCGAGCCTCGTCGTACATGCCGCAGATTCTCTCTGACAACCAGAACAACATCCACCTTTCATGGCTTGAGAACTCAAACACGTCTCAGGGCGAGTCCATCATGTACACTCGCTTGAACCATACCAACGATGTTGGTGATTGGCCTCTAAACAGCATTGCCGCTGCCGTTCTAGATCCATGGGAGCGCGTCGACGTCACCGAATGGCAAAGTGACAAACTCGGCCCAAACAATGGCCGTGCGCCCGATCTTTCGCAACCACCAGCGTTTGCAAATGACCTTGGAAGTGGTGCGCATATTGCGTGGTCTGATACCAACAAATGCAACGAGAATTCGAATAACGGCGCCTACACGTTATGTTACACCCACGTCTTGACTGGACAGGTTGATGTGGAATTGGCCGAGGATGAGACGTATTACCACGTCATCGAACCGGGTGAGCAGACAATCTACAATCTGACTGTGAACAACTCCACACCAGGCCCCATCGATTTGGTCTCCGACACGTTTGCTGTGAATTTATCCGGTGTGCCTGTGAATTGGACGGCCAATCTGTTCTTCTCAGACAATCACACTGCGATTTTCCCAGAAACGCCCATTTTCTTGATGGGAGGGGAATCTGTCCGCGTCTATCTGCGTGTGCGCGCCCCGTCGATTTATCAGGCGAATGAGGACGAATTGGCGCAAATCGTCGTCTCTGCAGTATCTTACAAGGATCCAGCGATTCGAAGCGACCGTTTGACACTCACTCTGATGGACGTGGTCCACGGCATTGAGTTAGAGACGAGCCATTACCAATCGGATGTCGAGCAAGGCGAGACTGCGATTTTCTCGATTACGATTACCAATACGGGCAACGTGTTCGACACCTTTGCTTTCTATGACCCCACAACGCTGCAGGGTCAACAAGAATGGCTATTGCCTTGGGGTTGGCAAATCAACTTCCCATTGATGGTCAGCCTTGACCCCGGACAATCCGTGACCAAGAACCTCGAGATTTCCGTGCCGACGACCCAAGATCCGGGTACGTTCGCGTTGTATCTGAAAGGATGGTCGATGGGCGAACCGGTCAAGAGCCTCGACAAAGGAACGTATGACGTTCTGGAATTGTGGGTCAACGTCAGTATCCGTTCTACAGGCAACATCATCTTCGAGATTTTCGATACATCGGAATACGTGATGCCTGGTGATTGCCACACGTACACAATCGATGTCATCAAGAAGTTCGCACCCGGTTACCTGATTTTCACGACGCCAGGTGCACCTGAACTCAAGCCAGATGGTATGCCGATGAATGAATGGCAGTATGACCACTGGACTGTGGATCTCGATTTCTCAAATGCTCCGGGTGGAAATGAAGGGGAGATGAGTAAACCACGCCATTGGTCCATTATCGATGTACCACGAGAGGTTGGTGTCATCGTCTGTGCCCCACTGAACGCAACTGCTGGGTTGGGTCCTGCAATCACAGTCAAGGCTCACCTGCAGGGCGCATCTAGAGTCTCAGACTCAGTGATTCTATCCACCAATGTGATTCACGTGTATGATTTGGACATGACAGCCGAAGAGACATCTCACGCTGTAGACCCAGGGCAAGCACTGGTCATTCCCGTGACCACCACGAACGACGGTAACGGCCCAGATCGCTACGATATGCGTACGGCCTCAATCACCGACAGCAACGGTTCACAATTACTCTGGGACATCGAAATTCCCCGTGCAACCTTGTCAGAGCTTGAGCGCGATAATGCGGAGACTGTTGATGTGATTCTCAACATCCCTGGTCAAATTGTAGCAGGCACCTATCAGGTCGTTGTCAAGGTATACAGTGAGGAATATTTCGACGGCACTGATGAGCGTGATGCGATTTTGTTTGATATCACGGTGAATCAGTTCCATGACATGCAAATCTGGCTTGATGAAACCGTTGAGAGTCAAATCAAGACCACTGCGCCCGGTCGCACAGTCCGTTATCTTCTGAATGTGACCAACAATGGTAACGTCCCAGATATTCCCACGCTACACAACCACACCAAGAGTGGCAATGATTGGAACGATCAGCCCAGCATGGGTTCATTGACGAGTTGGGATGTCTCCTTTGCTATGGTTGAGGATTTCGACACAGAACTGCCTCGTGAGATTCCTTGTGAAGAACTCGGAGTTGGTCAGGCCGCACCATTGTACGGCTGCGCTCTCCATGCCGATGGAACCTGGAGTTTGGCTGAGATGCCAGCGTACACTACCGTGCAAGTGATGGTCATTATCGACATCAGTCCGGCAGCTATGCTGGCCAATCGTGAGATTGGAATCAAGGTCCTATCAAATTACGGCGGTTCACCCAATGGTGATACCGATGAAACCGCATCATGGCTAGACAGTTGTACGATTGATGCGGATAACGATGGTGTCGTGGACAACGTCTACCCATGTGACACGAATGAACAAGTTCTGCGAATCCGTCTTCGCGCACCTGACCTCGAACTCATCGACGTCTCAGCTGTGCGCGTCGAGGCTCCTGTTGGGGATATGATTCCGATCAACGTCCAGATTATCAATCGCGGAAACGTTCACGCGACGGACATCAATATCGTACTTTGTGAGGATGAAACTCAGGACAACCTCCGCAACAACATCTGTTCAGAGGAGAATGTCGCTTATCGACAAGTCATCGGTGCGCTGATGCCACCAGATGACAGCGGTTCTGCTGAAGCGGTTGAGATTACACTGTTGTACCCAGTCACGGCTGGTAACCACGACGTGTCTGTGATTGTTGATCCGGGCAACCTCATCATTGAGGCGAATGAAGCGAACAACCGGAAGGACCTCGGCGAACTGTCGAGTGAGAACGGTTGGATCGACGTCGCATTGGAGGCCGCAGGAGAATGGTCGGTTCCGACCATGATTCTACTGCTCACCATCGCACTGATGGCCGTTGCTGGAATGGTCATGGTCGCCCGCCGTCGCGAAGCTCTTGCCCGCGTCGATGCGCAGTCGAGCATGCTTTCAATTGATGACGAAATGCGATTCTGATTGCAGACTCACTTGGGGTCAGCCTTGGCCAACCACCAGGGCAACAATCGATCGTCCTCGGCCGCGATGATGGTTCCCGTTTCGGCACCGAGTTGACGCATCATAATCCCGCGGAGTGCATCCATCATCTCTTCGGCGCGTTGAGGTTGTATCTGCATCCCAGCACAGAATTGATCGAGATCAACAGGTCTACGGGGTGCTTCTAGCAAGACATGAGCGAGTTGCCTCTCTTCGTAGATTTCAAACGTATCATCGACAACGCGACTCGCTTTCTGCTTGATTTGTTGATGAAGTGCGATGAGCGCATCACGTTCAGCATCGAGCCGATCTAATTCATTGTTCAATTCTGAAAGCATGCTCATTGCCTCAGCCATAGGCAAACGTCGACGCGTCCCCACACGTTCAGCCACACTCAACGCATCGTTGGGCAAACGGCTTGACAATCGAGCAGGACCACCTGCAGGCAATTGCCGGTGTTCAGCACGGAATAAATCGGGTCCGAGATCAAGTCGAAGAGAGAAGGATTGCGTAATTGCGTAGATTCTCTTTGGAGGACCCCCTTTCTCACTGGGAACCTTCTCACTGACAACGAATCCAGCATCTTCGAGAACTTTCAGATGTTTCATGATTGCTTGTTGAGAAACTTCGAGCAATTCAGCCAATTGCAGAGGGTAGTGAGCCTCCCTCACCAGATGCTCAAGAATGGCACGCCGCGTGCCATTTTCAAGTATTGAAAGCGCGGTGTCGAAATCGGTGACCACTTCACAACCCGATGTTAACTAGCCAAAGGACCCCTATGAATCCTCGTCTGAATCACCCTTCGTCCCACGTCTTCCAGTTGCGTTCTGTGGTTTCGGTCTCTTCGTCACTCGATTCTGGGGCCGAATCATCGACGGTTTCTATCTCATCAACCCCCTTGGCCAATTCACCCACCCGGTCGGGACGATCTGCAAAGGGTGCCGGAACTTCTGGCTCTGATGGAGGTGCTTGTTGAACCGTCAAATCGATGACTTCACCACCATGAACACTTCTCCAAACCTCATCAGTTGTCGGAATTCTTTGTTGTAGCGGGGCATCAGACGGACCGATTGGTACCACCCGCCCATCTTCGGTCTGCATGACCAATCCGGGCTGTTGCCCTTTCTTTCGATTCACGAACCAACCCAAGAAAGAGATTGGAAGTAAACAACCCCCACACAACAATCCATAACATCCTGCTTGGAACAAATACAGAGAGTTCGAATCATCATCGAGTTCGTATTCGTCCACGACCCACAGCGAAGTCCCATTATTTTCCCCTGTATTCTCAATCAGATGCATCCCTGAAGCCTCAGGGACAAATGAACCGACTGCGTGGTATATCTTGCCGTTGGTCCCTTCCCGATTGAAGATGAACGAGGGATCATCAATGTCAACTTCAGCTCCAGTGGCGACTTCAGTAATCGTACAATTCACAGGCGTGTCCTTCAATCTGAAGATGAGATAGGAGTGAGATTTACTGATGTTCACTTCACCCGATTCACCATCTTCCAATGCCAACAGGTTTTCATTTGTAGGGTCCATAATTTCGACAATATCGTCGTATTCAGACCACACGACTGCCATCGATATGGCGAGCATTACCACCCCGGTCAAAGCGAGCCTTTTCGGCCACTTGCTTGCACTCACAGTCCTGCCTCTTCGTCAACGTTCATGTCTGTTATGTTCAGGGTCCAAGGCCAATTTCAGCCAATTTTTCGGGAAGATAGGTATCGGTTACGAAATCGAGACCATACTTGGCGAGAGACTGCTGTTCAGCCTTTTTATCCAACGAGAGCATCATCTGAATCTGTTCTTGCCACCAACCGTCAGCGAATCGAGGGTCACTCAGTTCGGCTTTCAGTGCCTCGACATCCTTGCTCGACAATTTATCGCTGGGAAGATCGTACGCTTCGATATCATCGGCAGTGATTCCAAGATATTGAGCGGAGGGTGTCGCGAGATATTCTGAGATATGCGCCGTCTTGATTGCACCATAGGCAATACTTGCGAAAATACGGAACGACCAGGGATCACCGTCGAGGAAGACAATGATTGGCACATTCCATTCCTCATTCATCCGCTTGAGAATCCGACGCGTTGACCGGGCAGGTTGCCCTTTCAGATGAAGTAGGCCACAACGGAAATCTTCGTCGAATCCATTCTCAACCAATCGATCGAACATACCACCGGTCTCGATGGCCATGATGAAATCGATATCATGCTCCACCAATTCGATTTTCTCTGATTCGACATTGTAGGGTACGCCATACCCCGAATCTCCGACATCATCACGAGCATTGATTCGCATCCACTCGCCTCGCCGATTCCGTTCGTTGAGCGTGAGATTACCAATCATTCGCGCCCCATCTTCTTCAGGGCGGAGCTTGAAATCCTCACGCAGGCATTTCGTGACAATCTCTAGATCCTCGGCGAGATTGTTGCTCTCATTTTGAGAACCAAATTTTCCGTGCCCCCATGCTTCCGAGATGTAGTACATTTCACGAAGCGTGGACGATTTTTCACTGTCAATCATTTCTTCAATGAATTCGATGATATGCAACGCCCGGAGCAATTGTCTGGCACTACCCAGGCTCGTAGCATCCCGAATAGAGCGTTTACTACCATACTTGTAAACCCCCAATTTTTTATCGAATCCGATGTTGTTCTTGGTCCGTACTGGCAGCGTCATCGTAGGGGCTTCGCCCTTCGCCATTCGCTTGTACATCTCTCTGGCTACGCCATGGAGATTCTCCACGACTTCTTCCGTCGTCTTTCGTTGTGTTACGCTCATTCTTCCTCACCTCGGCCGACACCAAACCAACCTTGTTCAGGTTCGGCGGCTTCCTCATTTTCTTCATTGACAATCACAGTTGGGCTCTCTTCTACGGCCGCAGAATCAATCACAACTTCTGGAGAATCCACATCATCCTCGTCTTCATGTTCGACACCCGCCTCTTCTTCTCGCAGCATTTCGGCGAGAATTTCTTCATCGAGTTTCGTTGCACCGATGATGTCCCCTGCACCTCGGAAAAAGATGTCAATCTCAGACCAGACTCCTTTCGATAATCCGTTGACTGCGAACGAGACTGTCGTTGATGTACCCGGTTCCATTGTTTCAAGTTTCCATGCCCACAGACCCTTTGCTTCACGGCGACCCCCAAGTGGGTTGTCAACCATTTCGACACCTTCACGTTCTGGCCATGTTGACAATAATGTGTATGCGCGCGGACGAGCCGTGTAGTTGTAGATCTCGATACTGGCCCGGGTTAATTTTCCTTCAGCTTCCCACTCAACCTTTTCTTCAATGAACACCGCATTCATGATTTTTGTAATCACAGGGGCGAGAGGCAATGGTTCCTCTTCGAGAATGGCGATGGCTTTGTCATGAATCTCTGGCAAAATGATGTTGACGAGTTCGAATTTCTCCTGCGCCTTCGCCTTTTGCTTTTGCTTCTTGAGGTGATTTCGTAGTCCTCGACCAACTTCAAGCATCGCAAGCCGAATCTCATCATGAACATCGACGTTGTCAGCGAGCGCCTCTTTGGCTTCGCTGGTAAATTGAACATTGGTACTCGCAAGATGAATGAGCACTGCAGCCGGTCCCTTTGGAATACCCCTACCACCAGGATGATCGAGCCCATATCGCTTCCAATCGACTGATTCCAAAGCCTTCGTGAGTAAACATCCACCCTGTTGATACATCAGTGGAACTCGATTGGCGAATCGAAGGACCTGAATCGGTTGATCTCCCGGCAGGTCACCTCCAAAGATGAGCCCAACTTCCACTTGGAACGGATTTCCATTGGTCACTCTGGGCTCTCTGGTCACTGTCGAGACGAATCTTGAATCGATGGCTTTTGACAGCCCTTTCTTGATGAGGAGATCTTCGATGGGGGACAAACAATCTGTCGGAGGGGCAGGAAGACGGACTTTGCTGAAAGCGGCGAGCAAATTGTTGACATCGTCGGGCTTCAGACTACCCGGTTTGCGAGTTGCCGATAGTTGAGCGAGTTCAATCACTTCCTCACAGCGGGTGTTGGATAGTGAGGAGAAGGTATCTCGGAGGAAATAGCGCAAGGGTGTTCGCGCCCCACCACCTTCTGTGGGTGGTTTCGCATCCCTGAGCAATCGCTGCAAGGTTCCAATTTCCAATCCGTGTGGATGGGGTTTGATGTCCTTGACCGGTCGTGGTAATTCATCGGTGACCCGTGGCCACGATGCCTCATCGATTATCGAACCATCTTCATCGATGGCTCTGAAACTGATACTTGCATGTGGATTCACAATACTCGTCATCTTGAGATATTGATGCACCGATTGTTTTCCACGTTGATACTTCGCTTTCATCCGCGCCTCGATTCGAATGCCGTGATCCCCAATCCAGTGTAACCCCTTTGCCTCATTGGTTTCTTCGATTGGAAATCGCTTCTCATTACTGATGATAGCTTTGTTCTTCTTGGTGTCCAACCCGATGTTGACGCGAACTGCCCCCGCCTCCTTGGCGACCTTCGAGATGACAGACGTCGGCTTCCCAGTCGTCAGTTGACTGTACATCACCACACCCGTGATTCCAATTCCCTGCTGCCCACGCGTTTGACGAATGGTATGGAATCGGGAACCAAAGAGAAGCGAGCCGAACACCTTCGAGATGGCCTTCTGCGTAATGCCTGGACCATTGTCCCGCGTGATGAGTAGCAACTCGTCTTTCTTCCCAGGGACCTTCCGAATTTCGATGTCGAGATCCGGTAAAATTCGGTGCTCTTCCGCCGCATCCAATGAATTGTCAACGGATTCTTTGACTGCTGTGATAATCGACCGTGGTAGCGTATCGAAGCCCAGAAAGTGTTTGTTCTTTTCAAAGAATTCACTGATGCTTGCCTGCTGCATTCCGGATGACTTTCTTGCCATGTGCCTCGCGCTCCACGGCTCCAGGTCCTCCCTACGCCCAATGCGGAGGGGCCAGCAGGCCGCAAACCGCTCGGGCAACGCGACAGCGTATAAGCCTCAAGGAACAAAACAGGATTTCAGCCTAAAACGAGGTCATCGAAGAATTCATCAAATGGAATGATTGTATAACTCATGGTTTTGATTTCAATGTCATACTCCACCTCTTCTCCATCATCATTGTGTGTACACTCAGTGCCTCCACCCATTTCAACATCGACTGTAATGTCAATTGTGTAGTCACCAAGGCCCACGCCTCCAACATCCAGTTTGTCTTCTATTTCTGATTCGCTATATCCTGAAACAGAATAAACCCAATAGTCTCCATCTTCAATCCAGATTTCACTCATATTATCAATCCAGTATCCATCATACCACCAAACGATGTCAACATTTAACCCATAAGATTCCTCATTTGTTCGTGAGTCGGATGCATTGAATTCACCATGCGCAATTGCCCCAGTAATCGTATCTGGCTCAGGATCTCCACTTGACAGCACGCCGCAACCCAAACCGCTGCTGGTTTCATCCTCAGAATATGTGAGTGAAACACAGACACCCACCACATTGTCACCATTTGGCCATGATTCGATTGAATCAGTATTGAATTCAAGTGTCAGCGTTTCCCCATCGGAAACGTACTCAGTACCTTCACCCAATGTATGCCAATTCTCTTGCACAATCACGATATAATCGCCGGCACCCTCTGATGAATTTTGGTTTGCAACGAGATATGAGACCTCAAAGGCACAGAATGGAATGAGGATTGCCGCTGCGATTGCACCCAATTTTTTCTGATCTGGCCAATTGAATCTTCCAAGCGATGAGACCTCGGGGGTTCGAACTTGGTTCAGGATGAAGTGAGTGGCGAATGCCGCACCCATGCCGGGCACTGAAGGGAAGATTCCATCTGCACCACCGAATCCAAGCAGAAGCCAACCAATGACTCCAGCAAATGCTGCAACCATCATGGCAATCGAATGTGTTGAATCCGGCTTGTATCCCATCCAGCGAATCGTCAACAGTGGAATGAAAATACCACCGAGTCCGTACACTGCAAGAACAACCAGAGCAAAGACAGAGTCTCCACCAGGGATGTACAGTCCACCGATAGAAATCAGTGTGGCGAAAGCCGCCACGACAAGTGTGACAATCTTCGTCGTCTTGTAATCCCCTCTCCATTCCGGTTTGATATCGTCGGTAATCGCAGCTGTACACGCGAGGACTTGACTATCTGCAGTCGACATCGTTGCTGCGAAAATGGATGCGAGAATCATCCCCACACCGACGGCAGGCATTGTTCCCATCGCCAGAATCGGCAGACCGAGCTCAGGATCGAATCCGAGACCACCGAACAAAACCCGACTCGCAAAACCGATGAGGAGCATGAGTCCAATGAAAGGAGTCTGCCAAACAAAGAACCAGATCATGGCTTGTTTTCGGTCACTATCAGAACCCAACGTCATCACTCTGGACACCACTTGTGGTTGTCCCGCAACGCCTAGTCCACCCAAGAAGAACGCAAAGGCCCACATCGAAATTCCAAATTTCAAGTTGGGGGGATAGAGATTCGTCAACGTCGGACTTTGCGCTTCAAGCCCTGCATGCAACCCGCTGAACCCTCCAAC
>JAKUOE010000069.1 GCA_022449845.1 Candidatus Thalassarchaeum sp. | reverse complement strand
CCAATGCTGGCTGCGGCTCCTTCCCATGTACTGTTATCCGTTCCATTGCCCAAATCAACGACTGGAATGTTGTCTTGGAATTGATAATCTGAAGATCCTGAATAGCCCTGTAAAACAAACTCCTCGCGGTGGATGAAATCGATTTCCTGCCGATTCGCATCGCCAACGCTACAAGGCGCGATTCCACTGAGGAATGGTATTGAGCCTGGAATACACATTCTCAGTACTGGTTCTTCTTGAATTTCGAACATCGGAACGGCATATGTGTTGTCCTCTGCCGCCAATCCAAACTCTGTGAAATTGTTGAGATTGGATTGAGCGGTCGCATGTTCCTCTGTCGTGCCACTCATGCGCCCCTCCCATTCGGGGTGTCCCAAAGCCAACAATCCTTCAGCGAAGGCCCGAGCCTGTGCGGAATCAAAATCGATGAGATCTCCATCGAATTCTTCCTCGGTGAACCAACCGATGATATCGTCGCCGAATAGAATCGCCGTCACACTACCACCGACAATCAACATCACGACTACAGCGATGACGGGAACGGTTGCCCAGGGGAATCGTTCTTGAATTCGATGAAGCAATGGCCCTGATGCATCGGCTTCATTCAATGCAGCGATGCGTTCATCCTTGGTCTTCGGAACGTCCAAGCCCCTTTCCTTCAGCATTTCACCGAGTTCTGCGTGTGATTGGTCTTCGTATCCCATCCTGACCCCTCCTTACAGTTCGTCATGCAACCTCGCCATTCTTCAAGGCACGGGTCTATTGCACCTCTTCCCCGGTCCAACGCTGTCCAAGTGAGTGTTCAATCCCCATTTGGTCAAGAATTCGAGCCACGACGAAGTCGACTAGGTCGTCGACACTCTTTGGATTGTGATAGAATCCAGGACTTGCTGGAAGCACGACAACGCCCCAGTTGGACAGTTTCGTCATGTTCTCTAGATGTACGGTAGCGAAGGGTGCTTCCCGCGGTACGACGATGAGTGGTCGCCTTTCCTTGAGCGCCACCAGAGCGGAGCTGGGGACGAGATTGTCTGAGATGCCGGCTGCAATCTTGCCGATTGTGGTTCCACTGGCTGGGCAGACAACGTAGTGATCAATCTTGGCTGAACCCGAGGCGGAGCGAGCCGCCAAGTTGTCGTTGTCCTCGAGAGAGACGCCTGGGAGTTCCGCCAGTTGGGTCGGTGTGATTCCCAATTCCAGGTCGAGATTGATGGCTCCTTCGCGTGACACAATCAGGAGGACCTCCCACTCTGAATCAGACAAGGCACGCAACAGACGTTCGGCATACAGCGCGCCAGAAGCGCCGGTAATCGCAACGACTGCCTCCGGCATGGCTATGCCTCAGTCGACTCTTCTTGAATACTTTTCAGGAACTGAGACAGCACTGGCATCGCCGCTTCAAAGGCATCTGCATCTCCTCCCCATGCAATTCTGAGATGGTTTGACAGATCCTTGTGAAACATCCCACCGGGAGTTGCCAACAGTCCTAGAGGAGCTCCATGCTCAGCCATGGCTTGCACCGCATCCGTCTCAATCGGAATGAGGCCGTAGATTCCGATGGGTGGAGGTGACCATACAATTCCATTTTCAGCCAGAACATCAATCAGTTTGGGTAAATTCTCCTCACGGGCTGCCCTCAAAGCGTCCAATGCCTCATCCAATCGTGGAAAAGCAGCCTCTGCGATGGCCATCGAAGGTGCACTGGCCATACCTTGCAGGTTGTGGAACGCATTGCGAACATCCTGGATCATTTTTGCCGGCCCAATGGCCCACCCGAATCGGAGCGGACCGAGGCCATAGCACTTCGTCAAAGAATTGACCGAAATGACATTTTCACCACGCAAATACATCGGTCTATAGAATTCTGTACCCATCGAAGCATCGAGATAGACCTCATCGGATACGATGTTGACACCCGCATCGCGTGTGACTTCGATTAACCAGTCCTCATCCTCCTTCAACATCATCTCACCAGAGGGATTCATCATTGGCGTCAGCGCAATTGCACCGACGCGTGGGAGAATGTCTAGCAACTCATCCCGATTCAATCTCCAATCACCTGGATTCGGGCCTCGGTGGAATGGGATGACCTCGCACCCCAACAGTCGAGCACATTGCGAGACCACGGCGAATGACGGCATCTCAACCCCGACGACTCTCGGTCCATCTTCAGGCAGTGCAGCGAGGATGGCTAGAGAGATCGCCTGGCAGACACCATGCGTCACACACACTTGGTCGACATCGACGCCATAGCGCTCAGCCACCCATTCGGCGGGATTCGCTCCACTCTCCCAGAAACCAAGCATCTTCGCATTGTCTACATCGAGATTCCAATCGTATTCAAAACCGGACTGTGAGAGATCATGAGGTCTATTTTCCTGCAGCCGAGGGATGTACCAAGATAGGTAGTCAACAGGAGGGACACCGTCGCCACTGACCGGTCCACCCAGTCGCGGCTCCATTCACTCACCTTCTCTGTAACTTTGCGAGTAGTCGCAGGATTTCAATGTAAATCCAGACCAATGTGACGAGAAGTCCGAAGACCGCCCTCCACTCGAGTTTTTTCGGCGCTCCATTTTCGACCCCACGCTCGATGAAGTCAAAATCGGCCGCTAAGCAAAGGGCACCCAGTCCAATGACAAGCAAGGAGAATCCAATGCCGATGGGGCCACTTCCATGGATGTACGGAATCTGTGGGCCACCAACCAATGCGAAAATGAGGGTAAGCATGTATACAAGGAAAACTGCAGACATGGCGCTAAATACAGCGATTCGGAAATTATCATTCACATTGATAATTCCCATTCGATAGATGACCAACATTCCACCGAATACCGCTCCGGTCAAGAGGAACGCTTGAATCGCAATTCCCGGATATGTGACCTCAAATAATGTGGTGAGTCCACCGAGAACTAACCCCTCCAAAGCCGCGTACGTCAGTACCGCGATGGGATTTTCGGCCAGTCCAGTGAATAGCATCACGAAGAAGAAGATGAAACCCGCAACCCATCCGACAATACTCAGCATGAACGCCAATTCGGGATTGCCTGTCACGAATAGTCCGAACACCGATACTCCACTAATCATCATCACGAAGAAAGTGATCAATCCTTTCTCGGCGACACCTTCGATGGTCATCTTGTCTTCCAGCAAATCTTGAATGGAGAAAACTGAATCATTCAGTGCAGGGTTACTCGTGCGATACATACAACTGTGCAGAATCCGGTGGTTCTCAAGACTTCGCATCCGTTCTGCTGAGATTCTCAGCCATGATGGAAAGCAATGCATCGACCAGTTCATCACTCGAGACCTCAAATCCAAGGCGGTCCAAGGAAGTGGTCGTTCCCGCCGTTAGACCACACCCGTCCAATGACTCGACGCGACCTTTCGGTGTGGCGAAATTGATGGTAAATCCGTGTCTTGAGACCCAGCGCTTGAAGGCCAAACCCACCGAGCCGACCTTGGCACCATCGACCCAAATCCCTTGCATCCGTTCATCCGTGCCAGCGCTGATTCCCAGCATGGAGAGGGCAGAAATGGCCCATTCCTCCAATTTGGACGTGATGCGTTTGACATTTGCCTCATTCTCTAAATCCCATCTGAAGATAGGATAGACCACGAGTTGTCCCGGTCCGTGCCAGGTGATGCCTCCACCTCGATCGACATCTGTTGTTGGATAATCGGACGGAACGACGACCTTGTCTCGACGAGCTGCAGGTCCGATGGTGACAACCTCTGGATGGCTGCAAAACAACAGTGTGTCGACAATGTCATCTTGCAATCGCTGCTGTTGTAAATCTCTCATCATGGACTCGGCGGCGGAATATTCAGTTTGGCCGAGCCGTCGAACCTCGACCACGCGTTCAGCCGCCATGCAGTTCGGTGGGAGTGGAGGGGCATGAAGTCAATGGATTCAATAACAGGATGTCATAGCCATGGGTTATGTTACCAGATACGCTGCATATGTTCGACAAGGAAGACAGGAAAGCCTACTGTCGAGTCTTGGCGGCAGTCGCCCTTGCCGATGGTCGTGTTTCGACCGAGGAATTTGCAAATTACGAATCTCGAATGGGCATGGCTCTGTTGGCTCCCGAAGAGCGAGCAATTCTACGGCAGGAACTGAAGCGAGGTCGAAGTTTCATCCATGCTGCAGATGACATGCACCCAGCTCACCTCCGCATCGCCCTTCGTGATGCCTTACTCATGGCTGCGGCAGATGGTCACTATGACGCGCGCGAGATGGACGTCGTCAAGGAACTGGCTCGCAACGCATCGTTCTCAGAGGCGGACCTTGAGAGTCTATACGACTGGATCGACGAGGGTTGGACCTGGATGAAGAACGGCCGACGAGTCTTGTCTTTGCCCGAGGATGTTCACCATTGGGGCACTGTTTACGACAATCAAACTGTATGAATCGCGTGTCCCAATGTTTTGAGGACGCCTTCATGGAAGGATTCCGACATTGTTGGATGTGCATGAATTGTACCTGCGATGTCTTCGAGAACGGCCCCCATCTCTAGGGCCAATGAGAATTCACCGGATAATTCGCTGACGTGACTGCCTGTGGCTTGGATACCCAGAATCACATGGTCGCTCTCGCGCGCGACCACGCGAACGAAACCACCTGTCTTCTCTGCTTCCATTGTCAGGGCTCGGCCGTTTGCTGCAAGTGGGAACTTTCCAGTGATTATCTCCTCCCCTGCTTCCATCGCTTCATCCGGTGTGAGTCCGACACAGACGATTTCAGGCTCGGTGAAGACGATAGCTGGAATGGCCACAGGATCAAAGACGCGCTTGTGACCGGCGATAATTTCTGCAACCATTTCGCCCTGGGCGCTAGCACGATGTGCTAGCATTGGCTCACCAGAGACATCCCCGATGGCATAGACGCCTCGCATCGATGTCTTGCATTGTTGATCGATTCGGATAAATCTCTCATCCGCATCCATTCGCAACCCCATCTTCTCAAGTCCCCATCCCTGAGTATTCGGTCTGCGCCCGACTGTGACGAGAACCTTGTCGAAGGTTTCCGACTGCATCTCACCCTCACTATCTTTCCAAGTAAGTTCCACCTTACTATCTTTGACCTCGGCACCTTGAGCCAAACAATTGACGTGAGTGGTGACTCCATTCTTTCGCAACCAGGTCACCAGTGGTCGCCGCAACTCATCATCGAAGATGGCGAGTACCTTGTCCAGTCCTTCGATGACCGTCACCTCTGATCCGAGTCGTCGCAGTGCGATGCCCAACTCAAGACCGATGTACCCTCCACCGATGACGGCGACCTTCTCAGGCAGAGCCTCCAGATCGAGCGCCCCAGTCGATGAGCAAATGTATTCCTCGTCGAACTTCATGAACGGCAATTCAATCGGCGTAGAACCGGTTGCTAGAATGACATTCTCTGCCTCGATGTTGACGGGGCCATCTTTGGTTTCCACGGTGCAATTCTTGGCGTCCTTGAAGGTCGCCCACCCTGAGATGAGTTTGGCTCCTGCATTCTTCAACAGGTGTTCGACACCTTTGTTCAGTTTCGTGACAATGTCATCCTTCCATGAGACGAGTTCCTTCATGTTCAGTGATACAGAACCATCGATTTTCATGCCCATATGACCTTCCATGTGCTGAGACAGATGATGCATCCGCTCGGATGCGTGAATCATTGCCTTCGATGGAATGCAACCACGAATCAGACATGTGCCTCCTGCCTTGTCCCCTTCAACGATGACCGTATCGAGTCCGAGCTGTGCTGCGCGGATGGCGGCTACATATCCACCGGGGCCTGCGCCGATAACGAGAACCTGACATGAGATATCGTCCATGATGTCCACCTCAGAGAATCGAGATCGGATGTTCAAGAAGTTGCTTCAGTGCCTGCACAAGAGCTGCACCATCCGCACCGTCTACGACACGATGGTCCCAAGATGAGGAGAGATTCATCATCTTGCGAATGGTAATCTTTCCATCGACGACCACAGGTCGGTCAATCGCTTTGTGAACGCCGAGAATTCCAACCTCCGGGTGGTTGATGATGGGGGTTGCGCCCAATCCTCCATCTCGGCCGAGACTGGTGATTGTGAATGTGGAGCCCGTCAAATCATCCAGCGATGCACTTCCATCTCTGGCTGCACTTGAGACTCGAATCAATTCTGAACCCACTTCCCAGATGGTCTTCGCCTCGACATGCTTGACGACCGGGACATAGAGTCCACGATCCGTGGTTGTGGCGATGCCGACATTCACGGCCTCATGCAGTGTGAGGATTTCCTTCCCATCATCGTAAGTCGCATTGCATCCTGCATGCTCACCTTGGAACAGTTTGACCAGCGCCTGCATGATGTAAGACAGATAGGTCAACTTCGGCTGGTCTTCGGTTCGGTTGGAATTCATCCATTGTCGAAGTGCCTCCAAATCGGTCACATCGACTTCTTCGAAGTAGGAGAAGTGAGGGATGGTGGTATAGGACTTGGTCATCTGTTCGGCAATCTTCCTCCGCAATCCAATCACTGGGACCTCGGTGACACCGGAGCGTTCCACTCCAGCCTTTGGAATCGGTAGACCGCCAACCGTACCGTCTCCGCTCAGATAAGAATCCAAATCACTGTGGGTGATTCGGCCTGCAGGTCCGGAACCACTGACTTGTGAGAGAGAAACCCCTTCTTCCCGAGCACGACGTCGAACCGCTGGAGACGCAAGCGGACGCCCTGATGTGGTGGGACGGGGACCCGGTTCGGGTGCAGGCACTGGTTTGGGTGCTTCGACGACTTTGGGCTCAGGTTCCGGCTCAGGTTCTGGTTCAGGTTCAGGCTCGGGTTCAGGCTCAGGCTCAGCAGCCGGTGCACCTTCCTCACCTTCAACTTCAAACTCGATCAGTGCAGCACCGACTGCAATACTGTCTCCAACATCACCGTGCATTTTGGTGACGGTTCCGTTCACAGTGCTACCGATTCCGACGGTCGCCTTATCGGTCATGATGTCGACCATATCTTGGTCTTCAACCACGGTATCTCCAACGGAGACATGCCAAGCGGTAATCTCGCCTTCGACCACACCTTCACCGATATCGGGCAATTTGAACACATGCGTTCCCATTCTCATTCCTCCATTGTGGCTTGCATTGCCTCTGTAATTCGTGCTTGACTTGGGAAGTAATCCCATTCAAGACTGTGTGGATAGGGTGTGTCCCAACCTGTGACTCGCTGAACGGGTCCTTCTAGATTCCAGAAGCATCTCTCCTGAACCAGAGACATCAATTCAGCACCGAATCCGGATGTTCTTGGCGCCTCATGAACAATGACACACCGTCCTGTCTTCTTGACAGAATCCTCAATCGCATCGATGTCTAGAGGAACCAGTGAGCGTAAATCGATAATCTCAGCATCGATTCCACTGTTCTCAGCCGCTGCGGTCGCGACATGAACCATCGTTCCATAGCAGAGAATGGTTACTTCCTTTCCTGGCCGTACAATCTCTGCTTTACCCAACGGGATGTTGTAGTAATCCTCGGGAACCTCACCCTTTGGATGGCTGTCCCAGTTGATCATGGCCGCGGTCCATTGTAGAGCCGCTTCGGCTCAAAGAAGATGACTGGGTAGTTGCATTCAATCGAGTAGATGAGAAGTCCCTTCGCATCGTATGGATTGGAGCAAATGACGACCTTCAACCCAGGTGAGTGCGTGAAATAGGCCTCGGGTGACTGGCTGTGGTAATGCCCACCTTTGATGCCCCCTCCACAGGGAGTTCGAATGGTGACAGGGGCACTGTATTCTCCTCCAGAGCGATAACGGAGTTTCGCCAGTTCATTGGTAATCTGA
>JAKUOE010000068.1 GCA_022449845.1 Candidatus Thalassarchaeum sp. | reverse complement strand
CGACCGCGACGACGGCACGCGGGAGCGCTGCAGCAACGGCGTGAGCGGCGGGCTCATCCACAAGCTCACAGACCCGCAAGCTTCTATCGACTACAGCACCGGCACGTGGTACCTCACGATGGGCGACGGCACGAGCGGCGCCAACGCGATGACGGTCACGATCCTGGGCTGCGACGCCGCGCCGCCAGGACGATGACCTCGATGGGTGTCTTCCCCATCCCTGTTGGTAGGACCAGCAGAGTGGATGCACTGAGACAATGATCGAGTGCAGAGAGCTGATACGCCCGGGCCTCAATGGCTCCTTCGACGAGTAATTCGTGACGTATCGCGGCGGACATGGGCTCCCTCCGTTTCCCCCGAGGTTCTTAGGCAAATCGCCTCAATAAACCGCATCACTGTTCTGGAGGCCCCCCTTAAGGGGGGTCCTCCCCAACCGAGCCGTTCATATACGGGAGGTAGGTCGCAGGGCCGCTCAACACTGAGCGTCCAGACACCACCGGGCAATGCAGCAGTACCCCACAAAGCCACAGATTTCACTTGTGAATCTTGGTCCGGTGTCACGGTCGCTCCTGAAGTGAAGAGCCGGCGTACTGCCGCTTTGGCGGCCAATACACCGAAAAAACACTGGAGGAACCCAAATGGGAGACACGCACCGCCCGAAGAAGGGTAGCATGGGCTTTGGCCCGCGAAAGAGGGCCAACAGGCCCTATGGTCGTGTCAAGAGTTGGCCGGATTCCGACGCTGATGAGGTTCGAGTTCAGGGCTTCGCAGGTTGGAAGGCAGGAATGACTCACGTTTTGATGCGCGATCTCAATCCAGGCAGCCCGAGTGCGGGAGCCGAGGTTCGCAAAGCCGTCACCGTTGTTGAGGTCCCTCCAATGCGCGTCCTCGCAGTTCGTGGCTACAAGATGACGCCATACGGTAAGCAGACCGTTGGTGAAGTCTGGGCTGACACCGAGAAACTCGCGGATGTTATCCCTGCTCTTCCTCGCCGACTTCCAGAACGCAAGGAGCACGATGCAGAAGCTCATCTCGACAAACTCCGAGAATCCAATCTAACAGAAGTTCGACTCATTGTCTCATCCCAACCAGACAAGATCTCTGCCGTGGGCAGCAAGACGCCTGAAATCATGGAAATGGGCATGACTGGTGGTGACAATGCCGCCCAACTTGAATGGGCCTCTGAGAAACTCGGTGATGAGTTGACCATCGAGGATGTCTTCACTCAGGGTTCTGACATCGATGTCGTCGGTGTAACCAAGGGATATGGAAACCAAGGTGTTGTCCGCCGATTCGGTGTGAAGTTGCTCTCCCACAAGAACTCGAAGCGTCGCCGTCAGATTGGGAACATGGGTGACTTCGGTACAGGCTACGTCCGCAAGACCATCCGCCAGGCGGGCCAGACTGGATATCACCAGCGAACCGAGTACAACAAGAGAATTCTCAGAATTTCTGGAGAAGACGAGAGTCAGATTACCCCTGCCGGTGGCTTCCTCCACTATGGCGAAATCAAGAATCACTACATGATTATCCAGGGCAGCCTACCCGGCCCTGCAAAGCGATTGATTCGCTTCAGGGATGCCTCGCGTCAGAGACGCGAACAGCCTCCAATCGACATTACATACGTCAGTACGGCGTCCAAGCAAGGAGTGTGATTCAATGAAGGTCAAGACCTACGAACTCTCGAACACCATCGAGGTCGAGGAACTCGAGGCTGGAATCATCATCGATTACAGCATTGAGGCTGAAGATGGCAAGAATGTCACTCTCCCTTCGGCATTTGAGTCGGCTTATCGTCCGGATCTCATCCGACGTGCAGTCCACTCCTCACGTGCAAACCGACGCCAGTCCTATGGTCACCGTGAACACGGTGGAAAGCGTGCACCACAACCTGGTATGAAGCACTCCGTTGAATGGTGGGGCAAGGGACGTGGTGTTAGCCGAATCATGCGAAAGACGGGCGCGCGCACTGGTGCGCAGAACCCTCACACGCGTGGCGGACGCCGCGCGCACGGACCCCTCGTCCAGAAGGAATGGTCACAGAAACTCAACACCAAGGAAGCGAATGCCGCACGAGATTCTGCAATCGCGGCAAGCGCGGATGCTGAGATGGTCTCCGCCCGAGGTCACCGATTCAGTGACAATGTCCGTTTCCCAATCGTCATCGGCGGTTACTCTGAGGATGGCGAAGATTTCGATGTCGAGAGTCTACCACTCGAGAAGGCCACCAAGAAGTTCATCGCGATGATGGAGAGTATTGGAGTCGGTGATGATTTGGTTCGAGCCAACAATGGCCGCAACATCCGTGCCGGAAAGGGCAAGATGCGCGGCCGACGTCGCCGAACACCCCGCAGTATCCTCCTGGTCGTCGCTCAGCGCGACGCCCTCGCCAAGGCAGCCCGCAATGTTCCCGGAGTGGATGTTGCAATCGCCAAGGACCTCTGCGCCGAGGATTTGGCGCCTGGCGGTGACGCAGGTCGCCTCACCGTCTGGACAAAGTCAGCCATTGAGGCACTGGAGTGATTGACATGGATCCGTACAAGATTATCCTGATGCCGTGGATTACGGAGAAGTCTCTCGAGGCACGCCGAGTCGCTGCTGAGGATCTTGGTTACTACGAGAATAACAACCGACTCGAATTCATCGTTCGCCGTGAAGCTACCAAGGCGGACATCAAGGCCGCCATCGAGGAACTCCTCGAGGTTCAAGTGGCCAAGGTCAATACTCGAATCTGTAAGGAAGGCAAGCACGCCAGCGTCAAACTCGCAGAAGGATATGATGCTGAAGAGACAGCACTCAAGCTGGGAGCATTCTGATTGGAGGTGTGATGTATGGGCAAGCGAATTCGTGCACAGCGCCGTGGTTCTTCACCAAAGAATCGCGTTCGTAGCCACCGGTTCCCTGGTGCAAACCGCCTTCCACGCAAGGATGAGGAAGAGGGTGAAGTCATCGAGATGATTCACAGTCCAGTTCACACTGGACCACTGGCCAAACTGAAGTTCGAAGATGGAACCACGGGCCACGTTGCTGCGACAGAAGGGATGTTCGTCGGCCAGAAGATTGCGTTTGGTGAGAAGGTCAGCCTTCGACCAGGCAACGTGACCACATTGGCTCAAATTCCAGAAGGAACGGCAATCAGCAATGTCGAGTGTCGACCCGGAGACGGGGGCAAGTTCGCCCGCTCTGGCGGTAACAACGCCATGCTTGAGACTCGAATGGGCGACAAGGTCCGCGTTCGGTTGCCGAGTGGAAATCTGAAGGATCTCCCGGCAAAGTGTCGAGCAACCATCGGTGTTCTCGCCGGCCACGGTCGTACCGAGAAGCCTCTGATGAAGGCCGGTGCAGCACATTATCGCGCTAAGGCGCGAGGCAAACTCTACCCAACCGTCAGCGGTGTGGCGATGAATCCCGTCGATCACCCGCACGGCGGTGGAAACCATCAGGCCGTCCATGGTCCAAACAGCGTTTCTCGAAACGCTCCACCGGGCCAAAAGGTCGGTCACATCGCCCCGAGTCGAACTGGCCGGGGTCGAGGGAAGAGAAAGGAGTGATTCTGAATGGCACGACGTAAGAAGAAGGTCATGCGTACACCCAAGGCAGCACGCCGTGCTGCCCGTAAGCGCCGCTCGGGTGTTGCAGAACGTCGCAAGAAGGAGTTCACCTATCGCGGTATGACGGTTGCAGAACTTCAGGCCCTTCCGATGTTCGCACCCGATGATGACCCGGATGCCCTCTCTGTCGAAGCAATCATGCCCTCTCGGGCCCGACGCAGTATGTCCCGTGGATATGCAGCTGGTATTACCAATGGCGGCTCAAATATCGAAGAAGAACACTTCATCAACGGTCTACGGGAAAACCCTGGAAAGAAGGCCAAGACACACTGTCGCTCTCTATACATCCTGCCCGAGATGGTCGGTCGAACCGTTGGTATCCATGATGGTCGATCTTTCAAGATGGTCGAAATCCTACCCGAGATGATTGGTCATGCTCTCGGTGAATACGCACCAACCCGTCGAAGTGTGACTCACACTGGCCCGGGTGTCGGTGCAACCCGGTCCAGTAAGCACGTGGCCCTGAAGTGAGGTGAAAAGAATGAGTCGAGATCGTTCCAAACCCCAAGCCGGATACACGCAATTGCTGCAGGGTAGCCGCTTGGCGATTGCCCGCGCTGTGAACCGCGACATTCACCACAAGCACTGCTATCAGATTGCTCGTGCAATCAAGGGCATGTATGCAGGTGATGCGGTTGAGTATCTTGAGAAGGTCATCAAGCAGGAAGTCGCCATTCCTTACAAGCGCCGAAGTCGGGCTGGAAAGGGAGGCAACACAATGGCTGGCCACCGCAAGGGCAAGATGGGCCCTGGCCGATATCCTCGAAACGCCTCAATCGCTTTCATCAAACTCATCGAGAGTGCGATGGACAACGCACGCCAGCATCATGAGGACATCGATGCAGAAGACATGCGAATCACCCACATCGCTGCTCACCGTGGTCAAGTCAGTAAGGCAATGCGCCCTCGTGCGCGCGGGCGCGCGACCCCCAGCAATCACTATCAAGTCAATCTCGAGATTTTCCTAGAGGATCTTACAGCAGACGACGAAGATGAAGAGGAGGATGGCTTCTGATGTCACAAAACAGTACCATTCGCAAATTCATCGACCGCAACGTCGAGCGCCTCTTGGTCCGAGAGTTCCTCTTGTCCAAGACCGAGCGTGCAGGCTTTGGTGGCCTCGACTTCCAGCGGACTCCTGAGGGGACAAAGGTGACACTATCCGCCGAGCGAGTCGGCATGGTCATTGGTCGAAAGGGCAAGATCATCAACGAATTGCAGCGCCGCCTCCAAGAAGATTTCAATCTAGAGAATCCACGCCTTGAAGTTGGAGAGATCGACAACCCTGCGCTCAATGCTCAGGTGATGGCGAGCAAACTCGCCAGCGCACTCGAGCGCGGTTGGTACTTCCGCCGAGCTGGCCACTCTTCCCTGCTCAACATTATGGATGCAGGAGCCAAGGGTTGCCTCGTCGTATTGAGTGGAAAGCTCACAGGCAGTCGAAACCGAACTCAGAAGTTCCAGGCTGGCCACATCAAGTATTGCGGTGACACTGCAATTCAATTCATGGACGTTGGAAAAGCCGTCTGTGTCAAGAAACTCGGTACAATCGGCTGCACAGTCGCTATCATGCGACCAGGTAGCAAACTACCACATGAAATCCGAATCAAGGACCGACACGAAGTGGGACTACCACCGCTTGCCGATGTCGTGATTGTCAAGGAAGGCAGCATGGATTTGCCTGAACCCATTGTCGAAGAGGTTCCAGAAGGCGAAATCCTCGAAGAAGTCATCGAGGAAGAACCCGCAGCGGAAGAAGCCCCTGCAGAAGAGGCGCCAGCAGAAGAGGCCCCTGCAGAAGAACCCGAATCCGAATCCACTGAAGAGGAGGCGACCGAATGACCCACCTCAAGTCCCGCGAAATCGACAACATGTCGGATGAGGCGCGAGAATCCCGTTTACTGGAACTCCGAGAGGAGTTGCTTCAGTTGCGAGCACAGCAGGCGCTGGGTGGCTCTGCATCCAATATGGGTGCGTACAAGTCGACCCGTCGCTCGATTGCTCGCCTGTTGACGAAAATGAATGAGAAGAAGGAGTGATCACTGAATGGCCGCAATTTGCAATTTGTGTGGACTCCCCGATGAACTATGTATTTGTCAAGAAATCGCCAAGGAACAACAGAAAGCAATCATCAGTACAGTACGAAGGAGGTATGGAAAAATGGTCACAATCGTAGAAGGTATCGATGATACAGCGATCGACATCAACCAACTCGCCAAGATTCTCAAGGGTGCTTGCGCCAGTGGCGGCACTGTCAAGGGTCGCACGATTGAACTCCAGGGAGAGCACAAGAAGCGGGCCTCCCAGATTCTCAAGAAGAACGGCTATCAGGTGGAGGTGCGCTAAATGAGTGACAGTATACACATGCCATTCCTCGCTCGCAACCTGACCGTCAAGGCGTCACCTGACGCTGACTTGGTCGGATTGTCCGGCACCGTGGTTGGCGAGACACGCCGAACCATCGCTCTGAACATCGATGGTCAGACCAAGACTCTGGCCAAGAATGTCATCGACTTCACACTTGACAACGAGAACGATTTGATTCAAGGTGCAATGATTTGTCAGCGCCCTGAGGATCGCATTCATCGAAATTACCGGAGGAATCAGGCATGAGAGACATCGGCGTCGACATCATCGAGCCCGCGGGCGAATGGGACGGAGACGAGAACTGTCCATTCTATGGATCATTGCGTCTACGCGGCCAGATTATCGAAGGCAAGATCGCCAAGGTTGGAATGCAGAAGTCGATTATCGTAGAGCGTGAGCACATCCGCTACATGCAGAAGTTCGAGCGCTATGAGAAGCGCACTCGACGATATGCTGCTCACCTTCCATCCTGCATTGGTGAAGTCAACGTCGGTGACAGTGTCCGCATCATGGAATGTCGACCACTATCCAAGACGGTCACATTCTGTGTCATTGAAACGGAGGCGAGTGAATGAGAGGAATTTCATCCAAGGTAACCCGTGGCCTGCCTACGCAGGCTCGCATCCAGTGTGTTGACAACACTGGCGCGAAGGTTGTCCAGTTGATTTCAGTACTCAACACCGGTGGTGTTGCTCGCCGATATCCAGCCGGTGGTGTTGGTGACATGGTCCGTGTCACCGTCAAGAAGGGTACACCCGAAACCCGCCGCCAAATCTTCCACGCAGTCATCGTTCGTCAGAAGCGTCCATTCCGTCGTCCAGACGGTACTTGGGTGCAGTTTGAAGACAATGCTTGCGTCATCGTCAACGAGCGCGGAGAAGTCCGTGGTTCAGATATCAAGGGGCCCGTGAGCCGCGAAGCCGCGGAACGCTGGCCACGAATCGCCGCAACGGCGAAGCAAATTGTGTGAGGTGTCAATATGGTCAGTAGTAAGTCCCCAAGCAAGCAGCGAAAGTCCGCTGCAAATGCCCCTCTGCACACCCAGCGCAAGCGTCTACGCGCACGTTGCCTAGATCCAAACTATGCAAGTGTTCGAAATGTCACGATTCGCGTCGGTGATGAAATCGAGATTCACAGAGGTGACTTTGGTCACCCCAACTCCCAGAAGGGAGAGAAGGGCAAGCGTCATGGTGAAGCCCGAGGAAAATCCGGTCTTCGTGCAACGGTTGCTAGCGTTGACACTGGCTCGGGCCACGTCTTCATCGAAGGTGTGACCAAGGCCAAGGCGGATGGTAAGGAAGAGGGAATTCCGATCCATGCATCCAACGTCGTTGTCGTCAAGGTCGATGACAGTGACCCGATTCGCTTGAAGAAGTTGCAATCACGCAACGGAGGTGGTGACGAATGAGTTCCAGTCACATGAAGCGATTGGCCATGCCCAGAAGCTGGCCATTGACCCGCAAGACGGACATCTGGATTTCCCGTCCTCGCCCGAGTGGCCACCCCATCGAACGATGTATGGCCCTGGGTGTCGTGCTTCGAGACATTCTCGGTGTAGCCAACTCGATGCGAGAGGCCAAGCGCGCACTCGCGACACGCCGAATCCTTGTCGATGGTCGAGTGACCACCGATATGCGCCGAGGTGTCGGCGTCATGGATGTCCTCACCGTTGGAGATGACCACTACCGCTGTGTTCTCGACAACAATGGCAAACTTCGCTACGCTTCGATCTCCGCCAAAGACGCGGCTCAGAAGCTCTGTCGAATCGATGGCAAGACGACAATCAAGGGTGGCGTCACTCAACTCAATCTCCACGATGGTCGCAACATCCTCATCGATGATGCGAACAAGTACAACACCATGGATTCCCTACTTCTCGACGTTGATTCTCAGAAGGTCAAGAAGCACCACAAGTTCGAGTCCGGTGTAAACTGCTACCTGATTGGTGGTAGCCACATCGGCAACACTGCAAAGATGAGCGAATACGCAGTCAAGCGCTCAAGC